>NZ_SFBY01000052.1:0-11600 GCF_007095505.1 Microcystis sp. M_QC_C_20170808_M3Col | reverse complement strand
AAACGGGGTTCAGACTAAAGTATTGCCGCTCGCGCAGGCTAGAGACTCTCTCCCCTGAAACCTATAATGGACAAGGTTTTCGCTTCACCTTTTCAGCCAGGGCATCTACATTATAAAAGAGCCCAAATGGGTTCTATAGGGGTGGGGGACTTGTAGTGACGGCAATCTCTACAGCAAAAATTAAAGTTAGACGGGATTTGCTATCGTTGACCGACTCTCCAAAAGGAAAACTCCGTACCTCACTATTAAGATAAACGCTCTAGATTTGATCGCGTCTACGCTCCAGATGAATGGTGATGATCACCCTAACTGAGGTTTCTTCAGTTTTTTGTCACAATTTTTACATTTTTTCACATATTTTAATTCGATCGGGTGATTTTTTTTTGATAGGATTGAACCTATAATTCTCCCAGAAATAGTTGTTGTTCTCCATTAACCGTGCCAAACTAAGAACTGCGGACAAATCAAGAGTTTTGGCGTTTCAATAGACCAGATAAACTAATAACTGGCAATTAGTAGGAAATATCAGTTATTTTTGGCTAAAGTTCTCCTTTTTACCGCATTTTCTGCCTGGGAAACAAACCTTTTTCTGCTTTCGTCTCTGTCTTTAATTCGCTCCCACTAGGAAACTCAAGGGTAAGATGCTAAATTTTCAAAAGCAGGGTCGTCATCATCCTCTGACCCTATTAACAATGCTTTTAAGTGCTTCTTTCGTTGTGGTCTCCCTCTCCTTGACTCCTGCGATCGCACGTCAATTCGCCCCAATTAACCCGATTAAACCGATTCCTTTGGGGAATGATCGATTAATTCCTGCCGGCACAGACATCCCTGTAAAATACGAGCAAGGGGAAAAAATTCTTTTAACCAAAGAAGAAACTTTTTCTTTATCTTTGACCGTAACTGATAATATCAAAAATTCCCAAGGACAGATAATTATTCCCGATGGTAGTCAGATTATCGGAGAAATTAAACCCAATGGTCAAGGTTCGCGTTTTCTATCCCAAAAAATCTTTTTAAAAACCCGTCAACCCCAAGAAAAATCTATTGATGCTATTTCAGCAGTTTTCACTCGTCTAGAAAGGATAATTAAAGGAGTTAACCCCGACAAAATTATTCAGGGTGCAGTATTAGGAAAATCGGCCGCTTCTGTCCTCGCTTCTTTTACTTCTGACCAACCGGTTAGCGAGGGATTATTGCGAGGAGGGGGATTAGAAGCATTAGCCGGTTGGTTATTACGAGGAGAATCGGTGGAATTATTGTCAATTAACCCCAAGGAAGATTTAAAATTAACCCTTCGTTCTGATTTTACTGGTCAGTAACCTTAAAAAAATCTGGTGTGTTAGTTATTTATCTAACACACCAAAAATATAACCTAGGCGGCGTTTTGCCGATACCATTCAATGGTTTTCTGCAAACCTTCTTTAAATTCCATTTGGGCAACAAAACCGAATTTTTCCTTAGCGCGGGTTGTATCTAAACAGCGTCGCGGTTGACCATTCGGTTTATCTATTTCCCAAACAATTTCGCCATCAAAACCCATTAAATCACAGATTAATTCAACTAAATCCTTGATAGAAATCTCATAATTTGTACCAAGATTAACCGGGTCTGATTCATTATAGAATTGACTGGCCATGACAAGGCCTTGCGCTGCATCGGTGGAGTAGAGAAACTCCCGGGTTGGACTACCATCTCCCCAGACAGGAAGTTGTTTATCCCCCCGTTGTTGTGCCTCATAAACCTTGCGAATTAAAGCAGGAATTACATGGGAACTACCCGGATCAAAATTATCCTCTGGCCCGTATAAATTCACCGGTAAAAGATAAATTCCGTTGAAACCATACTGCAAACGATAAGACTCTAATTGTACCAATAAAGCCTTTTTAGCGATACCATAGGGCGCATTGGTTTCTTCGGGATATCCTGACCATAAATCGTCTTCACGGAAAGGTACTGGAGTAAATTTTGGATAGGCACAAATTGTCCCCACACAGACAAATTTTTGCACTCCTGCTAGATAGGCAGCGTGAATTAATTGGGTTCCCATCATCAAATTATCATAGAATAATTCGGCGGGTTTTTCCCGATTGAGACCGATGCCTCCCACATGGGCTGCCAAATGGATAATTAAATCTTCTTGGTCGGCTAAACGTTGACAGTTTTCCCAAACTCTTAAATCACAATCCTTTGACCGAGGAATTGTAATTTTTTCGGGATTTGCCCCCGCTGCAATTAATTGATTAACTACTTGCCGACCTAAAAATCCGGCCCCCCCAGTGACAACGATTCTTTGTTCGCTTAAATTCAGCATATTTTTACCTCTTTAATCCACAGTTGTCATTGAACGATTGCGAAGATAAGCCAAATCTTTTAATAACTGTCCGCTATCACCACCGTTATTAAGATTAATCCCCAAAGCCGCTAAATCCGCATCTACCATTAATTTTACCAGTCCCTCGAACGTTACCGACGGCTGCCAGCCTAATTTCTCTCTGGCTTTTGTGGAATCTCCTATCAATAAATCCACTTCCGCCGGACGCAAATAACGTTCATCAAACTCCACATAATCCTGCCAATTTAAATTAACGTATTGGAAAGAAATATCGAGAAACTCCCGGATAGAATAGGTTTCATTTGTCGCCACTACATAATCATCCGGTTCTTGCTGTTGTAACATTAACCACATCGCCCGCACATAATCCTTAGCATAACCCCAATCCCGTTTAGAATCGAGATTTCCTAAATAGAGTTTTTTCTGTTGTCCGGCAATAATTCGGGCCAAAGCGCGGGTAATTTTGCGCGTGACAAAAGTTTCTCCACGACGGGGGGATTCATGGTTAAATAAAATGCCGTTACAGGCAAATAAGTCGTAGGATTCCCGATAGTTGACCGTTTGCCAGTGACCGTAAACTTTCGCACAAGCGTAGGGACTGCGGGGATAAAATGGCGTGGTTTCTTTTTGGGGAACTTCCATGACTTTCCCGAACATTTCCGAGGAACCTGCTTGATAGAAACGGACTTCGATGCCGGTTCTTTTTTGGTAATCCCGAATTGCTTCTAGTAATCTTAAGACCCCCACCCCCACAGCATCGACGGTGTATTCTGGGGCATCAAAACTAACTCGCACGTGGGATTGGGCCCCTAAATTATACACTTCTACTGGTTGCACTTGTTCGAGGATACGCCGCAGGGTCGTGCCGTCGGTGAGGTCGCCATAATGAAGAAATAATTTAGTATCGGGCTGGTGGGGGTCAGTGTAGATATGATCGATGCGATCGGTGTTAAAGGTTGAGGTACGACGGATGATACCGTGGACTTGATAACCTTTTTCTAATAATAATTCGCTCAGATAGGAACCATCTTGGCCGGTGATGCCGGTAATTAGGGCGCGTTTAGCTTCAGTCATCAGTAATTTACCTAATCGGAAAGAATAAAGACCAGGGCAGGGTCTGATTGCTTATAGCACACTTTAGCCCCTCATGACAAGTTTGGCTAGGTTGACAGGGGACAAAAAGATGAATTGATTTTTTATCAGGTCCCCATAGATTCTAAATTGTTCTGACAATTTTCTCGAAATTTTCTGACCTGAAATTCCTTGACTTTGAGTAATTGATAATTATCTTTTCCCATGGCTAGGGAAAATTTGGCCTCGGTGTCATCAAGTAAATTTTGGGGGATAGCTTTCCACTGTTCTTTCGTTTGCCAATGGACAACGATAATTAATTCTGCCTCGATGGCGGGATTAATCCAAATTTCTTTACCTAAAAAACCAGGTTGTTTTGCTAAAAACTTTGTCCAAATTTTTTGATCTTTTTGGATAAATTTTTCCCTAGCTTCGGGTTTAACTTGAAATTCTAACCACTCAATGACCATAGTAATTATCTCCTATTTTTTGGCTTTCATCAAGAATTCTTCTGTGAGTTTCATAAAAGCTTTGGAACCACTAGAAGAGGGCATAGCTGCCACCGCAGGCACGAACATATCAACAGCTTTAGCTACATTAACATCCATAGGAATCGCATTAGCAAAAATTTGATGGGCTTGAAAATCCTGTTGTACCCGGCGCATGACTTGATTATAGTAGCGACTGAGTAGGCCACCACCAGAAAGAATAAAAACTATACCGAGTAAACCGGGGTTAATCGGTTCGGTTTCTTGATGACTAGCTTTCAGTTTAACTATTCTTCTTTCTAATAGCTGAATGCCGACAATTGATAAAGGTTCGGGACGGGCAGGTAGTAAATAAAAATGACTGCTACATAGACCACTACGAGTTAAAAGATTATAGCCCGGAGCGCAATCCATGATAATATAATCGTAACGGTCTTGAATGGGATCAATGATTTTTTGAATTAAGATTCTTTCCAGATTATTCCAAGCATGATCAAAGCCTAAATCTTCCTGTAAAATTGCTTGGTGGTGCAGAGTTTCTGAGACGACATATTCATCATAAAGTTCGATGTCTCCTGGCAGTAGATCTAAGCCTTGTATTTCACAGACTGAAGGGACAATAATATCATCAATAGTTAATTTATTGTAGGGATTGGGTTTGATAATTGCTTCTAATAAATAGCTTAAAGTGCGTTTTTTGCGACGCAGTTGAGCGAATTCGTGGGGAGACATTAAGCTAAGAGTCGCACTGATTTGAGCGTCTAAATCGAGGACAAGGACTCGTTTTTGCTGAAATTTAGCTAAACAGGTGGCAAGGTTGACGGTCAGGGTAGTTTTTCCTACTCCTCCTTTCATATTAACGGTGCTGATGACAGTGGCCATTATGGGAATTCCTTTCTAGTTAACCGATGGAATATCTCGACGTAAAACTTGCCCGTTGGGAGCCATAATCAAAGGAGGTAAACTGGTAATATTGATCGCCTCTTGGGTTTTCATGTCGTAGGTGGTGTAAACTGTTTCCTGTTGATTGGGATTAATATCGACAATTGTTAGGGTTTTTCTGGGCGCTTGTTCACTGTTCAATAACCGTCGCGGTCCACTGCCTAAAGCTCCCGTGTGTAATAATTGTAATTGCCCCCGTTTACCCGGATAGTAAGCGTGAGCGTGGCCACTAATATAAGTATGCACCTGATAGCCCTCTAAAAAGGCTCTTAATTTCTCGGCATCGGCTAAATAATCCCCCGGTCGATTTCTGCCCACGGCAATACCGTAGAGGGGTAAATGACCGATTACTAGCCGCATTTTAGCATTTTTAGCGTCGGTACTACTCAAGTTTTTAGCTGCCCAATTTAGTTGTTCCCCAGAGATTAAATGAGTGGAGGCATCCCAAACTAGATAGAATATACCATTTTGAGTGAAAGTATAATAAAAAGGAAAGCTGGTTTTATCGATAAAATTTAAACTTGTATCATGTTGGGGGTTTTGCCAATAATCTTGGGCTAATTTTCTCTCTTTAGCATAGATAAATTTTCCTGCCGATAAAGCTCCAGAAGCGTCATGATTACCGATGGTAAAACCAAAAGGTATTTTAGCAGCTCGCAGGGGTGCGGCGATATGGTGATCAAAGGCTGACCACATGGCGTTAATTGCTGCCTCTGTCAAGCTGCTTTTTTGTCCTGCCACCATGTCGCCACCACAGAGAACCAGATCGGGTTTATTATTGATAATTAAAGGGATAGCTCGATCGATTTCGGGATCGTAAGTAGTGGAACCGTATTGACTATTAAGGTCACTAATCACGATTATCTTGACTTTTTTCGCTTTTTGTGCTTGTTTAACAGCCGACTCAGGGGGATTTTTGGAAGTAACAGGCTGTAAAATTTGATGAGCGCAAGCTGCCAAGCTAAAACCGCCTAAACTGCCACTGAGCAGCAAAAATTCACGGCGTTGCATAGGCTATCAATCTCGTCTTTAATTGAGGTCACGTCAGTTATTGTAGCAATTTTTGTCCCTTCGATCGCTTTTTTGTTGATCATCCTAATTAACTATCAGGAGATAACTTGACAATTCTCTTAACTTCTTTTGCGCCTTGGTTATGCCATCACTGTAGTAATTCCTCTGATGATTTGTTAGTATCTATTCAAGATAACTATGCAAAAAAGCTTTTATTTTTGCGTCAACTTCCCGTTAATACCCATCGAGCCAGTGAACGAGTTATACTAAATCCGTTGAGTATAGGCTACATATCAAGACAGGCACTCATGCAAGAGGCACTAATGCAAAGGGGAGAATAAATAATCAGTTTTTAATAACTGGATTTAGTATTCCACTCAAGGATGCGTTAACTTAAAGCACCCGACCAGATTGGCGATCACACTATTACCTGCTATTTTTTACAAAATGTTTCATGTTTAAGACCATACAACATTTTCAATCGGATTTCGTACATCAAATCTATTACCAAATTCTTAAATCTGACATAGACTTGTTGGTCAATCCTATCCTTTGGTGCTAAATCACCTCCATGAGCTACAGCATTGCGTAACCGCAGAAATAACTCTAAGGATTCCTTTAAATTAGGATTCGGATGTGCATAATTCTTCCAATGTTCTGGAAACTTTTCAAGTGCAAAGCTCTTGAGTAATTTGTTTAAGACGTTGAAACCAACATTACTCTCGGTATTAACAACTCTTGAAATAGTGCAGCTATCCCTAGCGTGAAACGCTTTAAGTGAAGCAAAAAAACTTACTTTTCTATTGTCATTTGTAGGATATTCCTTGAACTGTTTAAAGGAGTTTTCCATGTGGTGAATAACTATTTCATCGCAAAAATCATGAAGATCTCTGCCAACATTATTAAGTTCATCAATATAGAGGTTGAAAGATTTTTGGATAAAGCTTTCCCATAAAGAATAAATCATCGATATTGATTGAGTTGAGAAAATGTCTTGATGCTTTGAAGATAGAGAGTACCTTCTCGTAAAAATTGCTCTCTCAATTTCGAAAAGAACAGATATTCTCTCTTCAATAATCTCTTGCAATGCCCTATCAAAATCATCCATAGCCTATTGCTAAGTTTATTATTGAAAAATTTCATCTACTCTTTTAAGACGATTTCTAATCCGACTTCTACTATTAGAAGCGGTTCCAGAATATCTTTTGAAGTCGTTGTCACTTTTTAATTGTGTTATCTTTGATTTCAAAAGTTCAAGGTTTTCAGCATACGTCTCGATATTTTGAGCAACTCCGATTAATATCCCCTCAAAATAAGCTGGAACAAATAAGTTTCTCTCGTTTCTAAATATCTTGTTGTCTTCTATTTTGTAAATTAACTCTAAAACTCTCATGATGAGAGATTCATAAACATCATATTCAAAACTAGCGTTCTTAACAGTTTTCTCCATAAAATCGTTTAAAAACTTCTCCATATTTTCATTAACATTTTCAGCATTTTTGTAGAAAGCAAAAAACCTAAGAACTAATTCTTGATCATATAATTCATTAAGTTTGCCATTACTTAATTGAGTAAGAGATTTGAAAACTTCGCTTTGACTAACTTTTAGTAAAAGCTCGTTAAGCCTAGGATTAACCCCTCGATAAATTGCATTTCTTATCTCCTGTGGAGTTAATTTTGAACCTCCAGAGTTGAGTCTTTTGAACAACTCATACTTCATGGAGGTACTACTTTCTCCTCTCAAAATTTCAACTCTACAAACAGCCCTTTTCAAGTTTATTTTTAGATTTGTTGGAAGATTGTCAATATTAAAGCCTTTCAAGCTTTTAACTAATCCTCCTTCTTGCAAAGTCCATTTATTTATAGTTTTTCTCTCTCCAGTTTCTTCCCCGTTTTCCTCATCAATTTCTTCTTCTTCTTCTTCTTCGACTCCTGATCTGTCTATATCTTCTTGATAGTCAATTGTCCATCCACTACCTTTTAGTTCACCAAAAAAACTTATGAAAGTAGAAACACGTTGCAATCCATCGACTAATTCCCATACACCGTTTTTATCCTCGGCCACAAATATTGGAGGAATTGGAATCGAGAGTAGAATCGATTCTATAAGTGCAGTTTTTTGTGCTTCTGACCATCGGAATAATCTCTGATACTCTGGTCTAATTATTAATTCATTATTTTTGTAGAGGTTGATCAACTCCCCAAAAGAAATGTCAAGTCTATCAGACGACAGCCTTTTTCTCTCATCTGAGACTGCTTTTTCGAGTAAGGCTACTTTTTCTGCTAAGGCTACTTTTTCTGCAAGGTTTTCCATATTACTCAGGCTTAGTATGCTTTTCCAAGTATAACGAGCTAACAATGGAATTGATGACGACTCTGTGAAAGAGAGAACTCAGTTTTTGAGAGTCTAACTATTAATCATACCGCTCCCTGCGGTCCCGCACCCTCCTCTGTCCTACTTCCATCAGTTAAACACCCCCTCAATTTGGGCATAATTACCGCAGAAGGCTTTCTACTATTCCACTGAGGTGGATATTACCGCATTTCTACAGCCAAAAGTCTAGTGGTCTGTCAATCTTGAAATTGTGGATAGGGGAATCCGGCAAAATTATCCGCTCCCAGTCCCTCAAAATCACCTTGACAGACCAATAGAATCGCCCTTAATTTTTGTCAATTGTCGGCCCCTAACTATATTCCTCCCCGACACTGAGATTAAAGAGCATTTGCAGGGATTGTAAACAGCGCTTGCGCGCTTCGATATCCTGTTGGGCGCGCAGTTGTACCATGGGTTCGTGAAGGATTTTATTGACGATACCGCGGGTCATCGCTTCGATAACTTCTTGGTGTTTTTCGGCGAATTCCGTCCCCAGACGGGAGAGGGCCTTTTCTAATTCCTGTTCGCGAATATCTTCAATTTTGCTTCTTAAACAGCTAATTGTCGGTACAGTGTCCAAAGAACGCCACCAAAGCTCGAAAGCTTCCACTTCCTGCTCTAGGAGTGCCTCTGCTTCCCTGGCCATCTGACGGCGACTTTCCTGATTGGCGGCAACCACCGCTTTGAGATCATCGACGTTAAAAGCTTGCACTTGTGCCAATTCCTTCACGTCGGTATGGACGTTGCGGGGAACGGAAATATCGATTAACATCAGGGACATAGCAGAAATCGTCACTTCTGTCAATAAAGTTTTAGTTAAAATTGGTTCCGTGGCTCCGGTGCTGGTAAAGACGATATCCGATGCCGCTACGATAGCCATCATTTCTTCTAAGCCATATAGTTGCAGCGGTAGGTGAGGAAATTCACGGGCCAACTCCTGGGCCCGTCTTTGGGAGCGATTGATGATCGCAATTTGCTGAGAACCCTTAGCCAGAAGGTGAGTAACTAATAATCGGGACATTTTCCCTGCCCCGATAATAGCGATTTTCTTGCTGCTGAGGTCTGCCACCTGAGCATGGGCTAACTCCACCGCCGCCGAACTGATCGATACGGCTCCCGTGCCGATGCTGGTTTCCGTGCGGACGCGTTTACCGGCAGTCATCGCTTGTTTAAACAGGCGATCGAGTAATTGACTAATAGTATTGTACTTCTGGGCTAATTTATGGGTATTTTTAACTTGAGCGAGAATTTGCCCTTCACCGAGGACAAGACTTTCTAAACCGGCCGACACCCGCAGCAGATGACGGACAGCATCCTGATGCAGCAGGGTAAACAGATAACGACGCAGGACATTAAGGGGAATATGCCCGATTTCAGCGAGAAACTGGGTAATTTCTACCACGCCCTTTTCCGTATCCGTAACCACGGCGTAGATCTCCAAACGGTTACAGGTACTGATAATAGCCACCTCTTGGATATGGGGATAACCCTTGAGGTGGGTAAGAGCGGACTCGATTTTCGCTTCCGGGATACTCAATTTTTCGCGAATTTCCACAGGGGCTGTCTTGTGACTCAAGCCCACTACAGCAATATTCATTTATGTTCTCCTACAAATGTTGCTCAGGCTACAAAAATTATTGATAAAGATCAGTGCGTTATGTGCAACATTTAACCTAAGCAAAGCTGAGTATCGCTACCCAAACCTTGAAAAAGTACGGCATCATCCCGAAAGATGACGGCTGTTGCCTGCAAAGCACGAAACATTATATTCCGTGCGCCGTGCCAATCTCTTGGGGCTTGATAACCACACTGAGGGCACTTAAAAGTTTTTGAACCACCCAATTTTTCGTGGATATGACCACATTCCGGGCAAGTTTTTGAGGTATAGGACTCGTTACAACGAACCACCAAAACTCCCTGTCGGTTTGCCGCCTGCTGTAAGTGTTGAGCAAATCGGTAATGACTCCAGGTTAAGAGGCTGCGTACCGACTTGCGCTGAATTTTTCTAGTGGACTTTGAACTCATTTGACTTGTCTCAAAGGTCGGTAAAAAGATTACCTTATAGTGCCTTACTAGAAAAGAAGCAGTTTTGGCATGAAGGTCTTTGACTAAGTTTTGGATACGACCCCGTAACCGACTAGCGGCTTTACGCATTTTATAGCGTTGGCGTTGTGACTTCGATGTGCTAATCCTTGAACAAAGTTGGTCGAGATGCAGGCAAAGACGATGTATTGCTCCGATGTCTTTCCCGCCAACTTCCAAGATGGTTTCTCCGTCATAGCCCGTCAAAAAAGTTCTTACGCCTGGGTCTAGGGCAATCACTCGCTTTTCAAGAGTCACCTGAACAGGTTTTAAGGTCGGAAAACAAGCAAACCATTGATGACGACAATAAACTAATTGAGTGCCGTACTCGCAAGCAGTAGGAATTTCTTGGGGAGAAGTAAAGGATAGTCCTTTAGTTGCTCTCGGATACCAAGTCCCGTTCTTGAAATTCCCTGGCTTAAATTTAATTACCTGAGAGGTGGCACGACAGGACTTAAAACGAGCCGAGCCATTATTGGCCAATGCTTGCTGATAAGCGTCACAAGCGTCCGCCACTGCCTCTTGAAGTTGATGTCCTGGTAACGCCTTCACCCAATCTGGTTTGGGAAAAGAACGCAGGGTGGCTTGCATCTCGTAGATATTAGGCTTTGCTCCCGAGCCAAGCAGGTCAATCGTCTGGTTATAGAGCCAGCGATAAGCCGCTAACCATTGTTTCCAGACCTTGTGCAACTCCTTAGAGGGAAAGACCCTGATCCTTGAGACACTGTTGGGCTTCTCCTTGAAGGAGCGATTGCGTGGGTTCTTCTTGTAGGATTTTTTCGGCTTGCTTTTGGTATTTTCGCAGTCCGTAAAACCTAGCAGAGAAACAGTGGAGGATGGACAAAATATCTTGGATGAGTTCTTCCTGGGGAGAGAGCTTAGATTCATTGAGAACCACGAGTTTGCATTCACATTGCTCACAGAGCCACTCAATAAGGGGGAAACCGAATCGAGCCAGCCGGTCTGGGTAGGCAACGGCAAGCAGTGCGACATTTCTTTGATGTATTCGCTCCAGAATAGAGAGGAATCGCTCCCGTTTAAAATTGAGTCCGCTTCCAATCTCTGTAATAATTTCGGCTCTGGGATATTTTGAGCGTAGAAATTCAGCTTGTCTTTCGAGGTCGTCCTTTTGCCCGTGAGTGGAAACTCTGGCGTAACAGATAATGGACTTACTTTCCGGCTCGTAGTCTTCGAGACAGTAGCGGCGTTGTCCTCCTGGGGTACGGATACTTTTGATTTTTCCGTCTGATTCCCATCGTCGAAGGGAGGAGATACTGACCCCAAGTAATTGGGAGGCTTC
>NZ_SFBY01000051.1:0-10773 GCF_007095505.1 Microcystis sp. M_QC_C_20170808_M3Col | reverse complement strand
AATTACTGTCTTATAGGACTCCCAAAAGTCTGTGTAAGCAACCGCGCATTGTCGGTAAACACCTGGTCGGCCTGTCCCAAAGTTTTTTGGCTGATTGACGACTCCTATCTCCTAAATAGGGTTTGCGGCAAAAAGCGATCGCACTTTCCCCATCTAGCGCGATCACCCCTAATCCGAGATTTGAACTATTGCTTCTGCTCTCCTATAAATACTCAATAGACATCTCCAAAAATTTATAAGTCAGTCACAGCAAGGAAGAGAGGCAGATTAGACCAATAGTCAAAATTAGCTCTCAAAACCGATTAATCAGGGTTTGAAGAGACAAAATCCAATTTTGACGGAAAACTATGGCTAATTATAACGTCAATTACTTCCCCTGATTCCTCCCATTCTATTACTTCTAAAATTAGCGCACTAATTCTCAACCTTACTAAGCCACAAACGGTAAGTAAAACCGATTTATATCGACTTTTATTTAATCTAAATCTTTCTTGAACTACTTTAAATATTTTGACAACTCGAATTAAATGCTCAACAAAAATTCGCCGAGATGATAAAACTTTATTCTCTTTAATTTGATTCTCGGTTAATTCTCCATTCTTAGGTTTTTTATCAGGAGTTCTGATTTGATTTTCTCCTAGGTAAGCTTTATCTCCAATAAAAGTTTGTTGAGAATCGAATTTGCTTAAAGTTTGCCGACAGATTTTTATGTCGCTCGTCGGACCAGGTTGACCAATAACTACATCAACAATATCTTCAGCTTTTGGCAAGACAATAAATTGACTTTTTAAAGTATGTCTTCTTTGCTTTCCCGAATAATATATTTTTTGTTCTTGATAATCGGTCGGCCTCTCCACGGGCTGTTCTGCGCTATCGACAATCAACTCATAATCCCTTAATTGTTCAATTATTATTTCCTCTTCTTGGCACTTCTTTATTTGTTCTAACAAACTTGGCGGTAACTCTCCTTCAAAAAGTTTTTGCCAATAGGTAAAGATATTATGAGCCGTTGATTCACTCACTTGAAACATTAGTCCTAAGATTTGAAAGCTTAGATGATGTCTTAAATAAACCAACATTAGAACAATTTGTTCCCATAGCTGATAATTTAGGAGGTGTTCCGCTTCCTGGTTGATTAATCCTAATTTTGGTTTTTTCGATTTCTGATTGTTTTTTCCGATGTATAAGTTTTCCAAGTGCCATCAGTTGTTCTAGTTGTTGGCAGTCAATTCCCAATAGTCTTTTAGTTTGTTTCGGATATTTTTGAATGTATTCCCAAGTGTAGTTTTTCATGGCTTTTTTTGAGTCAATATTTGTTTTATTATATCCTATTATTGTGATTTAATTAAATTATGGAGAGGTCTAATCCAGTCCTACATCTTGTCAGGAATCAGCATTGATATTAGCTTGTGCTGTAGGAACAATAGTTTTGTTATCTCGCATTACTCTTATCAAAAATCGTAATGCTTCGTTAACCGCATCAGCAGTAGGAAACATTTCTGCGACATCAGGCTCCAACAGCACAGTGACTCCACCAAAGCTTTTTCTTCCAGAGCCTAACTTTCTAACTCGGAGGCGGTTCAAGTCATACTCTGTCCGTAAATCATCTTCTATGTCTGGCTCATCCCTCTTCATAAGCTTCTCGTTCGGTTCGCGTTACTTCTCTGGCACTGATGAGTCTAACTGAATCTTCCCTTTCAGTATAGGATACAATTAACAATCGCCCTCGATCTGACTCGCCAACAATAAGGTATCGTTCTTCGCTCTCAGAATGATCTGGATCATAGAAGTCAACATAGAGAGGATCATCAAAAACAGTTTTTGCTTCCTCAAATGAAACTCCGTGCTTCGATAGATTCCTTGCTGCCTTGTTTTTGTCCCAGTCAAACTGCATGAAAATATTGTATCAGCAATTTTTTCTTATAACCACAAGTACGGGAGCGTCAATTTTACTTAATTCCTCCACACTCCTATCATTATCACCAAAAAGCGATCGCACTTTCTCCATCTAGCGCGATCGCTGTCAATTTAAGGCTAGATTTGCCAGTTTTCTACTTTAGTTTGCGCTTGATAATTGAACCCGCACCTAAAGCGCCAAGGGCGAGTAAGCCTAAAACTGAAGCAGGTTCGGGAACCTTTTCCCTTGGTACATCGTGGATGAGATTATCAAATCCTATCCCTGCTGGATCAGTGTTATAAATAGAGATGCCAGCAATCTCCTTGATTCCGCTCGTCTGTTTGAAGGCATAGGAAGTATTAGCTAAGCCAGAGAGTGTAATAGTGTCTATTAGAGAGCCATCACGCTTGAAGAAATTAACAGTGGCAGAACCACCATCACCGCCTATTAAATCAAAGCCAAATTCTGACTGGTCAAAATCAAACAGAACCGCAAAAGACCCTTCACCAATTGCATCGAAGCCCGGGAATCCCTTCGGACCAAGACCGGTGAGAACTTGAGAAGTATTATAGGTCCAAACATTGAGATTCTGATTGGCGGCACCAACTTGTAAAGCCAGCGGTCCCGTCGGGAGACCTGACAGAATATCAGAGTCCCCGCTGAAGGAGAGTGACTGACCAACGAAGCGTTCAGCAAAATCTGCCCCATTAGACTCGAAGATAGCATTATAGTTAGTACCTGGAGCAGTACCGCCCGCTACATCATCAAAGGTAATCAAACCTGTTCCTGTTAGTGTACCAGGAGCTACTTGCATGATTGCTGCTTCTACTTTAGAAATGACCAAACTACAAGCAGATATAGCTGCAAAAGCAGTAGCAGTTGACAGCTTTTTGATCGCAGTCGAAGTTTTGATTTTCATAAATTTTCCTCAAAATAAATGATTATCCTGACTATCTCCTAGAAGCAGCTAATCTCTTAACCTTGGCAATTATTGGAAATAGTTCGTTATTTCAAAATTGCCAATTCTTCAATTCGAGGTTAGTTTCTGCTTCCAAGAACAAGTCAGAATACAAGCCATTTTACCCCCCTCCCCTCCGATTTTGCCAACTCTAATCGACGAAATTTACAATAATTTACATTATTTATTGAGAAAAAAATGGGTAAATTTGTCTAACTTTATTGAGAAAAAAATGGGTAAATTTGTCTAACTTTATTGAGAAAAAATTGGGTAGATTTATCTCATTTCAACCATCGATGTGAATAATGTAGATAGATTCAGAAACCTTCATGAGAGCTAAAATCCGTTTTTGGAGAAGATTAAGACCCGTCATTTCCGTCGAAGCCCTCTCGATGAAAATAGAGTCTAATCCCACTGATAGCAGCTAATCATCGGGCCCTCGCAGCCGCGTTTGGGACTGCCATCATCGAGACTAGGGAGAACAGGGCAAGCGCATCTCTAAAAAATCCCCATCACCTCACCATGCGTTTCCGACAAATTTTTATGCTGTTATTACATGACCAGCAATATTTTGTAACAATCTATACTATCTTTCCCGTTGAAGACTGTAAATTTAAGTTAATTGCTTCGGTGATAACCCTAAAATAAAGTGATCTTTCTAGCCCAGATGACTAAAAACCGCCCCTATCTATCGACTCCTCAAAACTGTTATGCTTCTAGAAAAAATCTCTTAGACAAAAACTATTGCTAAATCTCTGTAGATGGACAAGCAAAAGCGATCAAGAGATAAAAATAGTTACAGCATCCTTACTCAATCAACAGTTACTTTAAAGAAATTTTCTCGGTTATCACCGCGGTCAGTTAGGGGAAGTCATGAGAATTTTTCACCGTTTCATCACCTTTGTTTAGTTTCTAATCACGATTTATTGGACCATGAGTAAACTTTCTAGACGTAGATTTATCTTTGCTGCCGGGGCAACTGCCGTAGGAACGGCAATTCTCCACGGTTGCACCACTCCCAATAATACCGCCACCAGTCCCTCCCCCGCCGGTAGTCCTGCCGCTTCCCCCGTTGCGGGTGGAGAAACTCCCGAAGTCACCACCGCTAAACTAGGTTTTATTGCCCTCACCGACGCTGCCCCCTTAATTATCGCCAAAGAAAAAGGTTTATTCGCTAAACACGGGATGCCCGATGTGCAAGTGATGAAACAAGCCTCTTGGGCTGCCACCCGGGATAACCTAGAATTAGGTTCGGCGGGTAACGGTATCGATGGGGCGCATATTTTATCCCCCATGCCCTACCTAATGACCTTGGGCAAAATCACCAAACAGCCCGTACCGATGTATATCCTGGCGCGTTTGAATACCAACGGTCAAGCGATATCGATCTCCAAATCCCACGCGGATTTAAAACTCGACCTCGACAGTTCTAAACTCAAAGAAACCCTCACCAAAGCGAAATCTGCCGGCAAAGAAATGAAGGCTGCCGTCACCTTTCCAGGGGGCAACCACGACCTGTTCATGCGTTACTGGCTATCTGCGGGCGGCATCGATCCCAATAATGACATCTCCCTCATCGTCGTTCCCCCGCCGCAGATGGTGGCCAATATGAAAGTCGGCACCATGGACGCGTTCTGTGTCGGCGAACCGTGGAACGCCCAAATCGTCTCCAAAAGCCTCGGGTACACTGCCCTGATCACTGGAGAATTCTGGAAAGACCATCCCGAAAAAGCCTTCGCTTTACGCGCCGATTGGGTGGACAAAAATCCCAAAGCGGCAAAAGCTTTAACCATGGCTGTTCTGGAAGCGCAACAATGGTGCAATGATCCCGCTAATGTTAAGGAAATGTGCGAGATCATTGCAGGACGGGAATGGCTGAAAATTGACCCCGCCGATATCTTGGGAAGAATGCAAGGTAATATCGATTTCGGTGATGGTCGCAAAATCGAAAATAGCCCCTTAGCCATGAAATTCTGGCGCGATAACGCTTCCTATCCCTACAAGAGTCATGATACTTGGTTTGTGACTGAAGACATCCGTTGGGGCTATATTCCCGCCGATACGGACATCAAAGCTTTAGTTGATAAAGTTAACCGGGAAGATATCTGGAGAGAAGCCGCCACAGCCCTCAATGTTCCGGCCGATCAAATTCCTACTTCTACCTCCCGCGGCGTGGAAACATTCTTCGATGGTGTGAAATTTGATCCCGAAAATCCCCAAGCCTACCTCGATTCCCTCAAGATCAAAAAGATTTAAATCAGTGAGCATTAATCAGTAATCAGTAATCAGTTAAAGATGATTTTCTGACAACTGTTAATTAATAACTGATAACTAAAATTCTTGCGGATCAAGCCAAGAGCAATGCTGATCACTGAACCACTGATAACTCAACCACTGATAACTGATAACTGATAACTGATAACTGATTATGGCTGTTTCTATTTCTCGTCGTTCTCAAGGTCCGAAATGGGTAAAAGACCTGCAAAAAAAATTACCCAAACTAGCAACTTCGGCTATTGCTTTATTAATTTTTCTCCTCATCTGGCAAATACTCTGTTTTAGTCCCGATGCCCCCCTTCCTAGTCCCACCAAAGTGGTTAGCGATACCTGGGAATTAATTATTAATCCCTTTTTCAATAATGGTGGCACGGATGTGGGGTTATTCTGGCAAATTTTCGCTAGTTTACAACGGGTGGCCGTCGGTTTTACCCTAGCGGCTATTGTTGGCATCGCTGCGGGTATTTTAATCGGTAGCAACGCCCTAATTTATGATGCGATCGATCCGATTTTCCAAATCCTGCGTACCGTTCCCCCCCTAGCTTGGCTACCCATCTCCCTAGCGGCTTTTCGCAATAACGAACCTAGTGCCATATTTGTAATTTTTATTACAGCAATTTGGCCAATTATTATTAATACAGCCGTGGGAGTACAACAGGTTCCCCAAGACTATAAAAACGTCTCTAGAGTGCTGAAATTATCCAAAGTTGAATACTTTTTCAATATTCTTTTTCCCGCCACCGTTCCCTACGTTTTCACTGGATTAAGAATCGGTATCGGTTTATCTTGGTTGGCGATTGTAGCGGCAGAAATGCTGATCGGTGGCGTGGGAATTGGCTTCTTTATCTGGGATGCTTGGAATAGTTCCATGATCAGTGAAATTATCCTAGCCCTGATTTATGTGGGTATTGTTGGGTTCTTACTCGATCGCCTCATGGCCTACATCGCTAAATTAGTTGTACCCGAAGAAAATAAATAGGGTTTGCGGCAAAAAGTTTTTCGGTGGGGGCAGGGTGTGGGGTGTGGGGAGCTTTTTAAGTAAACAGTCAACTAAAAACTCACATCTGATAACTCACATCTGATAACTCACATCTGATAACTGATAACTGATAACTGATAACTGATAACTGATAACTGATAACTGAAAATGTCTGCATTTATTGAAGTCGATCACATTGATAAGGTTTTCCCTCTCCCTGATGGCCGTCAATATATCGCCCTAAAAAATATCGATCTCAGCGTTACTAAAGGGGAATTTATCTCTTTAATCGGTCACTCCGGTTGTGGGAAATCCACCCTCTTAAATATGGTCGCCGGACTCGATCGCCCCACGGTGGGGGGGGTGATTTTAGAGGGAAGAGAAATTAAAGACCCCGGTCCCGATCGCATGGTGGTCTTCCAGAATTATTCTCTGCTGCCTTGGTTAACCGTCCGGGAAAATATCGCCCTAGGAGTTAACCGTGTGCTGCGTCATCTGCCGGCCGCTGAACGCAAAAGTGTCATCGAACATAGTATCGATATGGTACACCTGCGCCATGCGGCCAACAAACGACCGGGAGAATTATCGGGAGGCATGAAACAACGGGTAGCGATCGCCCGCGCTTTAGCCCTACGGCCAAAAGTCCTGCTACTCGATGAACCCTTTGGGGCGCTGGATGCGTTAACCAGAGGCAATTTACAGGAACGTTTGATGGAAATCGTCGAGGAAAGTCACGTTACCTGTATCATGGTCACGCACGATGTGGATGAGGCCCTATTACTATCCGATCGAGTGGTGATGTTAACCACCGGACCAGAGGCCCATATCGGTCAGATTCTCGATGTTCCCATTCCCAGGCCCCGGCATCGTTTGGAAGTGGTTAATCACCCCAGTTACTACTCCCTCCGTAACGAGATCGTTTATTTCCTCAACCAACAGAAGCGATCGAAGAAAGTCGGTCGACCAACCGGGCCGGTGACGGTTATAGCCAAGGCTCCTGGACTGAAAACCAATCCCACCATCGGTTTTATCCCCCTCACCGATTGCGCCCCGATTATTATCGCCCAAGAGAAAGGTTTCTTCGCCGAGGAAGGATTAGAGGGTGTTGTCCTGCAAAGGGAACCCAACTGGAAAGCGATCGCCCAAGGGGTAGCTACCGGTCGTCTCGATGCGGCCCAGATGGTGGCGGGAATGCCCCTCAGTATGACCATTGGCGCTGGCAATAAGCCCTCTGTCCCCGTGATTAGTGCTTTAGTACTCAGTCGCAACGGTAACGCCATCACCCTCAGCAATAAATACAGGGAATTGGGGGTAGAAAAACTGGGCGACTTAAAGGATGCCATCCTGCAAAGTCCCGACCAAATCGCCACTTTCGGCATGGTTCACCCCGCCTCCATGCACAATTTGCTGTTACGTTACTGGTTAGCTAGTGGCGACATCGATCCCGATAGTGATGTGAATTTAACCGTAATTCCGCCGCCTCAGATGGTTTCCCTGCTAAAAGCAGGTAAGATCGACGGTTATTGTGTGGGGGAACCCTGGAACTCCTACGCCGTTCAGGAAAAATTAGGCTACGTTATCGCCACCGATCTTGATATTTGGCCCGGACACCAGGAAAAAGTCCTCGGGGTCAAGGAAACTTGGGCGGCGAAACATCCCGAAACCCATATCGCCATGGTCAAAGCTTTAATTAAAGCCTGTGAATACTGCGATGATCGGCGTAATCGAGAAGAAATCGTTAATATTCTCAGTCAGTCCCAGTATGTGGGCGTGGATAGCGCAATTATCCGCCCCGGTTTCCTCGACGGTTACGATCGCGGTTTAGGAACTGCCCCCGAACCCCTATTCCGATTTAATCAGTTTTACGTCGATCAAGCTAACTGTCCGGGCCGGAGTGAGGCCCTATGGACCCTAACTCAGCTTGCCCGTTGGGGTTACGCGCCTTTCCCCCGCAACTGGGTGGAAGTGATTGAACGCGTCCGTCGTCCCGATCTGTTTGGCGAAGCTTGCAGGTTCCTGGGCATTCCCGATTTGGAACCCGATCGCCACAGTTTCGCCCTCTTTGATCATCTTATTTTCAATCCCGACGATCCGATCGGCTATCTGGAACGTTTTTCGATCCGTCGCGATTATCGCGTCTCGGAAGTTCTCCTCGATGATCCTGTCGCTAATTAATGGTTGTGGTGGGCAAAGCCCACCTTAAAATAAATCTAGGACGAATTATGCAAACTTTTACCGATAAGACCGTGAATTCCAGCACCACCACCCAGCCTTTTTTATTAGTTAGTAATGTTGCCAAAGAATACCCCACTCAAGCAGGGGTTTACACCGTTTTAGACGGTGTGGAGCTGCAAGTTAATGAGGGGGAATTTGTCTGCATTATCGGTCACTCCGGCTGCGGTAAATCGACCCTTTTAAATATGGTGGCGGGGTTTTCTTCTCCTAGTCGTGGGCAAGTGCTGCTACAGGACAAAGAGGTTAAGGAACCAGGACCAGACCGGATGATGGTATTCCAAAATTATTCGCTTTTGCCCTGGAAAACTGCCTTTGAGAACGTTTATATCGGGGTTAATTCGGTTTATCCCCAAAAAACTCAGGCTGAGAAGGTGAAGATCGTGGAAGAAAATCTATCCTTAGTGGGATTGACAGAAGCAGCCCAGAAAAAACCCCCCCAGTTATCGGGAGGCATGAAACAACGGGTTGCGATCGCCCGCGCCCTGGCCATTCGTCCCCAAGTCCTCATCCTCGATGAACCCTTTGGGGCCTTAGATGCGATCACCAAAGAGGAATTACAGGAAGAATTGCTGAAAATCTGGCAAGAACACCAGTTAACCGTGTTGATGATTACCCACGATATCGATGAGGCTTTGTTCTTGTGCGATCGCTTGGTGATGATGACCAACGGCCCGAGCGCTAAAATCGGTGAGGTGTTAAAGATGCCTTTTGCTCGTCCCCGGGTTCGTTCCCAAATCACCGAAGATCCCCGTTACTACGAACTCCGCAATGAAGCCCTCGATTTCCTCTACAATCGTTTTGCCCATTCGGAGGACCCCAACGAGGATGCCCCCGAAGAACCCCGCACAGAAAATCTCGTCGGTAAAATTGTTACTACTATTGGTGGCATAGCCTTACTCGCTTTTGTCGGTTTTAGTCTGATACAAATGTTCACTAGCAAGACTCCCAATACTACTAATCCCCCTACCATCGAGGCCCCCAAATAAGTATTATCAGTTATCAGTTATCAGTTATCAGTTATCAGTTATCAGTTATCAGTTATCAGTTATCAGTTATCAGTTATCAGTTATCAGTTATCAGTTATCAGTTATCAGTTATCAGTTATCAGATTTGAGTTTTAAGTGATACTAAATCCGCTGAGTATAGGCTACATATCAGGACAGGCAAAAGGCAGAAGGCAATAGGGAGAATGAATAATCAGTCTTTAATAACCGGATTTAGTATGACAGTATTAAATAGAAGTTTCCTACTGTCTTTTCACTGATTACTGATTACTGTTTACTGATCACTCTTAATTCCCCGAATATTTTCCGATTAATCTCTGGAGAGTTTATCAATGATTAAGATGTTCAAAGACCGATTTATCACCGATATCGTTGGGGAGAGGTTGGCTTAACTTTCTCAGAGCAAAGATAACGAATAAAGTCGCCCAGAGAATTAATAGCACCTTTTCCCAATTTAAGGGCAATATTCCCAAAAGATGACCGAGTAAAAGGGTGGGAACTAGAGGGGTTAAAAACTTGGTTTCTAGACGATTAAAACAAAAAGCTTCTTTGAAATAAATCCCCGTGAGACTAGCAAAAATAAAGCCGACACCGAATAAACTCACCGGATGGTTATAGACAAATTCTAGGGGAGAAAGGTGAGAATAGAGGCTGAAAATTAGGGAAGTAATCACCCCGATTAGCCAAAAAACTTGCAGGAGACGATGGAGGGGAATTAAATAAATATGGATAGTCAATAAACTGATGCCTAACCCCAGACAAAAACCAATGTATAAAAGGTTAGTCAGGGGCAATAATTGCGGTCGGGTGAGAACTATAATTGTAGCGACAGCGAAACTAAAAGCCGCTAAATTTAACCCCAGACGGTAGAGACGCACGCCTAGGCGATCGCTATCGGTAATTGTAAACTCTCCGAATTGACCTTGATAAACTCGATCGACAGTAGAGGAAGTCATAAGCTCTAAAGAAAAAGGGAAGCTTAGAAAAGATTGACTACAAATCATCGAAAATTTGGGTCTGAAACCCCGTAGTTCTGCGACGGCTTTACTGTTAAATATTAGCGCATTTACCAAATAGGGTCTGCTGAAAAAGTTTTTCGGTGGGGGTTGGGGGTTGGGGGTTGGGGGTTGGGGGTTGGGGGTTGGGGGATGGGTTTTACCGATTTTCAGGTGGTCAACTACCTAATTTTCAGGGAAAAAGTACCTGAATTTTCCCCCTGATCACTCCCAGGCCTGGTACTTTTTGATTGACAAAAAGTCTAAAAGTCTTACCCAACAAGGTTTTTAGATTTATTCAGCAGACCACAAATATATGCTAAAATGTGAGACATGGAAAAAGCCTATTCGTTTCGATTTTACCCCACACCAGAACAAGAGTCGCTATTGCGGCGCACTTTGGGCTGTGTAAGATTAGTTTACAACAA
>NZ_SFBY01000050.1:0-2693 GCF_007095505.1 Microcystis sp. M_QC_C_20170808_M3Col | reverse complement strand
TTATCTAATGGTAATATAGTCGTTCGGATCTGGAATAATGAAGTAATTGCTAGTAGTGGACTCAATTTAGCTGATGGAAAATGGCATCATGTCGCTCATGTTTTTGGTGCATCGGTAGGAGGTCAACAGATTTATGTTGATGGTCAATTAGTTGCATCAGGATCAAGAACTATATCAGATTTTAATTGGCAAGATAAGATTAGTATTGGTTATTCTGCTGATTCTGGTTATTTCAAAGGTGAAATTGATGAAGTACGAGTTTGGAATGTGGCTAAAACTCAAGCTCAAATTCAGACTTATTATAATCGCAATCTGACAGGAAAAGAGCAAGGATTAGCGGGTTATTGGAACTTTGACGAAACATCAGGAAATACGGTCAATGATTTAAGTAGTAATAATAATAATGCTACGTTAATTAATGGAATACAGCGCACAGTAGCTAATTCTAATTCTATCACAAGACCTGAAGGAAAAGCTCTCTATTTTGATGGGGTGAATGATTACATCAATATGGGAGTTAAACCGAGTTTTAAAGTTAGTACGAATTTAACTTTGGAAGCATGGATTAATCCTCAACAGGATTCTCGTACTCGTCTAATTGTCGGACGAGAAGGAGAATATCTTTTAGCAATTAGTGGTTTAGATAATACTATTCACTATGCAATAGCTAACTCAAATCCAGGATGGAATTGGATTAGTACAGGATATGGAGTTAAATCAAATCAGTGGAGTCATATTGCCTTTAGTTTTGAAAATGGACGCATTAAAACTTATGTAAATGGCTCATTAATTTATACCTATGATGGAGTAGGTACAATTGGAGATGTTTCCAGTCAAGATGAATTAAGAATAGGAAATCGCCAGTGGAATAATACTGACTTTTTCAAGGGGCAAATCGATGAGGTAAGAGTTTGGAATGTTACCAAAACTCAAGCAGAAATTCAAGCTAATCTCAATCAAAAGTTAACAGGCAATGAACAAGGATTAGCAGGTTATTGGAACTTTGAGGAAGCTACAGGAAACACGGTTAATGATTTAACAGCTAATAAAAATAATGGAACGTTAATTAATGGGGTACAGCCCACACTAGCTAATGCTAATCCAATCACGCGACCTGAAGGAAAAGCTCTCTATTTTGATGGGGTAAATGATTATATTAATGCTGGAGTTAAACCAAGCTTAGAGCTTAGTAAAACTTTCACCATAGAAGCATGGATTAACCCTCAGAAACAAATCCAACAATACGGGGGAATTATTGTTAACCGAGAAGGAGAATATCAGGTTATTATTGGTGCTGATGGCACACTTGTTTGGGCATTTGCTAATTCGAGTCCTGGATGGACTGGTATTAGTACGGGTTATGTTGTCAAAACGAATGAATGGACACATATTGCAATTAGCTATGACAATGGATTAATTAAAACCTATGCCAATGGATTATTAGTTCATACCTATGATGGTGCAGGAAGTCTCGGAGATGCTCATCCTAATGAAGATGAGTTTCGGATTGGTTATAGACAAGCTGGATTTTCACAATATTTCAAAGGAGAAATCGATGAAGTAAGAGTTTGGAACATTACTCGAACTCAAGCAGAAATTCAAGCTAATCTCAATCAAAAGTTAACAGGAAATGAACAAGGATTAGTCGGTTACTGGAACTTTGAAGAAACCACAGGAAACACAGTTAATGATTTAACAACTAATAAAAATAATGGTCTATTAATTAATGGAGTTCAGCGCACAGTAACTAATTCTAATTCTATCACAAGACCTGAAGGGAAAGCACTCTTTTTTGATGGTGTAAATGATTACATTAATGTCGGAGTTAAACCAAGCTTAAAAGTTAATAATAACCTCACTATAGAAGCATGGATTAATCCCCAACAAGATTCCCGTACCCGTATAATTGTTGGACGTGAGGGAGAATATCTTTTAGCAATTAGTGGAGCGGATAATACCCTCTTTTATGCAATAGCTAACTCAAATCCAGGATGGAATTGGATTAGTACAGGATATGGAGTTAAATCAAATCAGTGGAGTCATATTGCCTTTAGTTTTGATAATGGACGGATTAAAACCTATGTTAATGGACAATTGATTTATACCTATGATGGAATGGGAACAATTGGAGATGTTGTAGCAAATCAAGATGATTTGAGAATTGGAAATCGGCAAGTAAATGGGATTGAATTTTTCAAAGGAGAAATCGATGAAGTAAGAGTTTGGAATGTTACTCGTACTCAAGCAGAAATTCAAGCTAATCTAAATCAAAAGTTATCAGGAAATGAACAAGGATTAGTTGGATATTGGAACTTTGAAGAAAGTGCAGGAAATACGGTTAATGATTTAACAGCTAACAAAAATAATGGCACATTAATTAATGGAGTTCAGCGCACAGTAACTAATTCTAATCCAATTGCAAAACCAGAAGGAAAAGCACTCTTTTTTGATGGAGTTAATGACTACATACAAGTTAACTTGAATGAACCAGAAACAGAAGTTACCCATGAATTATGGTTTAAAACTACATCCTTGAATGGGGGATTATTTTCTGTTATAGCAGGGTCAGGAGGACATGATCGCAGTATTCATTTATCTAATGGTAATATAGTCGTTCGGATCTGGAATAATGAAGTAATTGCTAGTAGTGGACTCAATTTAGCTGATGGAAAATGGCATCATGTCGCTCATGT
>NZ_SFBY01000005.1:0-6128 GCF_007095505.1 Microcystis sp. M_QC_C_20170808_M3Col | reverse complement strand
AACTGATAACTGATAACTGATAACTGATAACTGATAACTGATAACTGATAACTGATAACTGATAACTGATAACTGATAACTGATAACTGATAACTGATAACTGATAACTGATAACTGATGCTTACTCCTTTTGATTCCCCCAAATCTTTACATTGGCAGCAAAGCTTGCGAGCGCCGATTGTTCGTCAATTGGAGATATTTGGCTTTACAATGCAGTTTTTGACTTTTTTGCTCTGGGATCGTTTAACGGGGGCTAATAGGGGCAAAAAACGGCAAAGGAGAGCGAAATGGTTAGTAGATCGCCTGATAAATTTGGGACCAACTTTTATTAAAATTGGGCAATCTTTATCGACGCGAGCAGATTTAATTCCGCTCGAATATATCGAACAATTAACCCAATTACAGGATCGAGTTCCCGAATTTAATAGTCAAGAAGCGATCGGAGTTATTGAAACAGAATTAGGACAAACCCTAGATAATTTATTTGAAAGTTTTACCGTGTCTCCCCTCGCTTGTGCCAGTTTAGGACAAGTGCATCGAGCGCGGTTATTAAGTGGGGAAGATGTCGTTATTAAGGTACAAAGACCGAATCTGGAAGGACTATTTAATCTCGATTTTGAATTGTTGCATCGTCTCACCCGTTGGTTAAATATTTTCCCCGTGGTGAAAAAATATAATTTAGAAGCTATCTACCAAGAATTCTTTGAGCTACTCTTTCAAGAAATCGATTATATTCATGAGGGCAAAAATGCCGATCGCTTTCGGGAAAATTTTAAGAATTATCCCCAGGTAAAAGTTCCTTTAGTTTACTGGCAATATACCACCCGCAGGGTACTAACTTTGGAGTATGTGCCGGGGATTAAAGTCGATGATCGAGAGACTTTACTAGCTAATGGTATTAACGTAGATGGGATTATTCAACTGGGGATATGTTCCTATCTCAAACAACTATTACAGGATGGTTTTTTTCAATCAGATCCCCATCCAGGTAATATGGCAGTTAGTCAGGAAGGGGAGTTAATTTTCTACGATTTCGGCACGATGTTCGAGTTAAAGTCCGTCGCTAAAGATCAAATGATCGAAACCTTTTTCGCTATCTTGAGAAAGGATACGGAAACAGTCTTAAAAACCTTGATGTATATGGGGTTAATTGAACCTGTTAGAGACCTGCAACCTGTGCGAAATATCGTGCAGTTTCTCTTAGATGAATTTCGCGATAAACCGGTAGATGTGAGGGCCTTTGAACAAATTAGCGATCAAGTGTATTTAATGTTTAAACAGCAACCTTTTCGCTTACCTCCCCAAATGACTTTTATTATTAAATCTGTCACCACTTTGGATGGGATTGCCCGCTCTTTAGATCCCCAGTATAATTTATTAGCAGCTAGTCAACCTTTTGTGAAAAGTCTAGCGGTATCGGGAGGAACTACCAACACCATGCTTACCCTAGCTAATCAAGCGCGCACTTTTCTTAAACAACAATGGCAAAAAGGTAATAAAAACGAGAGAATGATCCGTCAATTAGAGGAAAAAATCGAGCGAGGAAATTTAGTTTTTCAAGTTAAGTCACGGGAAAATGAACGACTTCTGAAAAGAATTTATCTGGGAATTAAAGTATTAATTAATGTCTGTCTATTGGGATTTAGCATTATCTCAGCCATATTTTTATTAGACACCAACTATAGCAAACTGGCCATTATTCCCTTCAGTTTAGCCGGGTTATTTGCTTTATTTTTTCTGCGTTCTTCCATGGCTTTATTAATTCAGGAAAGATTAGATAAAATGTTAGACAAGTAAATAATTATCATTTTTATTAGTAGATGGTTTTTGTTATCGGCAACAAAAATTAAAGTTTGACGGGCTGTCTGTTGACAAGATTTTCCAGAAATTATCATAATAAAAATGTTTTCATTGCACCCAGCAGCAAGAGGACAAGAAAATGTTGTTAAAATCTTTAGCCCTTAGTTCCCTGGTCGGATTATCCTTAGTTAGGGTTTGCGGCAAAAAGTTTTTCGGTGGTGGTAGGGTGTGGGGTGTGGGGTGTGGGGTTTTACCCATTTTCACCTGGTCAATTACCTAATTTTCAGGGAAAAAGTCCCGGAATTTTCCCCTCAATCACTCCAATGGTCGGCACTTTTTGAGGTCAAAAAAGTCTAAAAGCCTTATCCAACAAAGTTTTTAGATTTATTCAGCAAACCCTATTTAGAAACCCGTTTTCTTTGAGAAACCCGTTTTCTGGTAATCAATGTTAATTTATGTTATAGTACCCTTGAAAAATTGGCGATTGTTTGCATAAAATAGTCGCAGTAAACCCTTCTGGTGAATATCATGAATTCTTCCCTGTTGCCGATTATTCCTGCTCTTGACGATATTTTGTTTAATTTCGCTCAATCTGATGGCTTTTGGGCGAATTTGCAAATGGCTTTTGGCACAAGTTATGATGTGGTTAAGGCAACAGAATTACGACAGCAGTGGCAAAGTCGAAATTTCAGTCAACTTCCTGAGATTGAGGTTGTCAACAGCAGTGTTTTAGGTAGTGCAAATGGCGCTTATGGGATTAGCACCAATAAGATATATCTATCTGAAAGCTTTTTTGCTTCTGCTAGTTCAGATGCTTTGTTTGCGGTGATTTTAGAATAAATTGGGCATTATGTGGATGCTCAAATTAATAGGGTGGATACACCGGGGGATGAGGGAGAATTATTTTCTCATCTGGTGAGAGGGGTTAATTTAACTGAGGCTGAGTTAACTTATATTCAAACAGAAGATGATCGTTCTGTTATTAATTTAGGGGGACATTTTATAGGGGTTGAACAAACAGCACCAATTACTTTAATCGTCAATACTACTATAGATGAGAATGATGGTAGTGCCACTATTGGGAGTGGTTTATCTTTGCGGGATGCTGTTGCAATTGCTAATAACAGTCCTAATACTCCCTATATTATTAAGCTGAAATCAGGAACGACTTATGAATTGACTTATGTTAATGATACGATAACAGGCGATCGCAGTTTGAGGACGAATGGTACGATTACCATTGAAGCTGATGGAACAGCACTAGCTTCTATTGTTAATAATGCTAGTTATATCCCGAACCAGAGGCAGAATTTTTTTATTATAGATAATCAATATTATGGACTTACATTAAATAATCTCTATATCAGCAATAAAGCAGGAGGAGGAATTTCCAACGACGAACGCCTCGGAACATTAACATTAAACAACAATACAATAACTGGTAATGTTGGAGGTGGGATTTACAACGCTGGAACATCAACATTAAACAACAATACAATAACTGGTAATACGACTTATGATGTTGGAGGGGGAATTGAAAACTGGGGAACATTAACATTAAACAACAATACAATAACTGGTAATAAGGCATACAGTTATTGGGGCCGTGTGGGAGGGGGGGGAATTTACAACCTAGGTACATTAACATTAACCAACAATACAATATCTGGTAATACGGCTAGTTTGGGAGGAGGAATTCACAACCACGGAGGTACATTAACATTAACCAGCAATACAATAAGCGGTAATACGGCTAGTTCTGGAGGGGGAATTCTCAACCGAGGTACATCAACATTAACCAACAATACAATATCTGGTAATACGGCTCGTGAACAAGGGGGGGGAATTTACAACTGGGGAACATTAACAATAACCAACAATACAATAAGCGGTAATACGGCTAATTCTGGAGGGGGAATTCTCAACGTAGGTACATCAACATTAACGAATAACATTATTACTGGCAATAGTGCCGATAAAAACGGTGGTGGTATTGCCAATTCTGGTAAATGGAGTTCAAATAGTATTATTAGTGGAAATACTGCAAACAAAGAATATCCAAATATATTGGACATTGGGACTTTTACCGCACTCCCACCCTCACCTAATCCTCCACCTAAACCAACGATATCAGTCAGTAATGCGTGGGTCGATATTCCCGCAGGGACTAATCAAACAAAAGTTCTTACATTCGAGGTTAAACTGTCCTCAACCTATGATAAACCCATAACCGTTGATTACTATACCCTTGATGGAAGTGCCAATTCAATAGACTCTACCCAATTAAAAGATTTTGACAATGTTGTCAAACAAACCCTCTCCTTTTTCCCAGGAGAAACCAGCAAACAAATAGAAATTACCGTTTTAGGAAGTGCGCCTCCTACCGACCAAACCTTTGAGATTTTGGCTAGAGACACCGCTTATCGTAATTGGACAGATACAGACAAAGGCAAAGAAGTAGATAAGAAATATGACTATAGTGACCTGGGTTACGAAGGCTATCGTATCAATAAAGTCTTCAAAGATTCTACCACAGGATTTGATGCTTTTGGTTTAACTTCTGATGAAAAATTCTTTCTGGTTTTAGCCAATCCCCTTAATGCCAATGAATTTACATCCAGTAGTAATAAATTACTGCAAGATATTGCCAATACTTCAGGCGGTAACAATACCGCCGCCTATACTGCTGGACAGAATCTAATCAACCAACTCACCAGCACCAAGCAATCCTATACCTTCACTGATGGCACAATTTATGACCTTGCTAAACCTCCTGTTTTAGCGATTCGGGGTACTGAATTCTCATCTGTTAACGATCTATTAAGTGATGCTGAAACCGAAGGAATTGGCTATAATCAATTTACTAACAATAAAGCCGCAGTCAATCAATGGCTTTCAGAAGTAACTAATCCTGTAAGCGGATTGACTCTAAAACCTAATATTGCAGGTCATAGTTTAGGCGGTGCATTAAGTCAGTGGGTAGGAGGTAGTTATACAGGACAACTCGGAAAGATTGTTACTTTCAATAGTCCGGGTATTTCTCAACAACCCGGCATTAATTTCAACGCTACTAATAACTTAGGTGTCACTCATTACATAACTTCGGCTGATTTGGTTAGCATGGCAGGTTCAAAATATCTGAGTGGAGTCTGGAACTTAGAAAAATATTCAAAACTAACATCTGCAATTACTTTTGAAAAACATTCAGTTCCCGTCTTAAATCAAACTATTACAAGAACTAATTTGTCCAAGCCGACAGATTTAACTCGGAAAGTTGCCAACGGAAATACTACTGATTTAAGTAGTTACAGGTTTACATATTTTCCTGATGCTGATTATTTTGCTCTTCAAGTAGCCTTCTCTATAATTCCAATAATAGGGCCAGAACTTGCTGCTGCTTTAACTTATCGTGGAACCGTTGAACTGAATCGACAAGCAATCGGAATTGCCATTAATGGTCTTGGAAATATATCCGATGCAGTAACATCCGCTTACAACGCAGCTAAATCTTGGACTTCAGATGCGTGGGAGGCGATTTTTGGACAGTCTGACAAGAAACTTGGTTTATCTCCATCAAATCCAAATCAATTCAATTCACCTCTAAAGCTTGAATCATCTTTTCTGGACGCAAATAGCTATCAACTAGCAACAACAGCTACAGAATCAGAGATAATTGATAACTTTTGGGATGCCATACCTGACTGGGGAGATAATGCTTGGCAAGCTACAACTAAATGGTCAGCAGATGCTTGGGAAAGTATTGATGAATGGACACCCCAAACTTGGCAAGCAACAACTACCTGGACAGCAGCCGACTGGGATAAACCATTCTTGACTATCTCAAATCCGACAATTGCAGAAAACAATTCAGGAACAAACAACCTGGTATTTAAAGTTACATTGTCAACCACAAGTACCCAAACAATTACCGTAAATTATGCCACTGCTAATAACACAGCAACAGCAGGAAGCGACTATATAGCTAAAACAGGGACTCTCACCTTTACCCCGGGACAAATCAGCCAAGATATTATTATTTCAGTCAATGGTGATACTGCAATTGAACCCGATGAGACTTTCTTGGTTAATCTTTCTAATCCTAGCAATGCGCTGATTACAGATAATCAAGGATTAGGAACAATTACCAATGATGATGTCAGTGTCACCCCAATCGAAGCTTTCGGTAACACCAAATTAGTCAAAGACACGACTAATAAACTTTACACCCAAATTGGCAATAATAACCCCATCGCCATCAATATAAGTGGGACTCAGATTACCACAAATATCTACCCAGGTTGGCAAACTCTAGCAGCAGAAACCGTCAA
>NZ_SFBY01000049.1:0-14652 GCF_007095505.1 Microcystis sp. M_QC_C_20170808_M3Col | reverse complement strand
GTTACCGCTTCTCAATCGTCGGGAGATAGAAACTATGTTTAGTTTAGATGAATTAAAACAAACTCAGTATTTTCAAGATGTGCGCGAGGAAGCGCGTCAGGAAGGTCGTGAGCAAGGCAGACTAAACAAAGCACTAGAGGCGGTCCCTCGTTTGTTAGCCTTAGGGTTAAGTGTTGAGCAAGTCGCATCCGCCTTAGAATTAGAGGTTGAACAGGTTAGAGCTATACAAAACGGGACATAATCGCCTTTGTCCCTAGCCAAAAAGGAAGGCGTTTAAGCCTTCCTTACACTATAGTTGGGGTTGGCTGAATAAATATAAAAACCTTGTTGGATAAGGCTTTTGGACTTTTTTCCCCTCAAAAAGTGCCTTAGCTAGGAGTGATTGGGGGGAAAATTCAGGTACTTTTTGCCTGAAAATTAGGTAATTGACCCCCTCAAAATCGCTAAAACCCCACACCCCACACCCCACACCCTACCCCCACGAAAAACTTTTTGCCGCAAACCCTATTTAGGAAAGGAGATTACCGCGACTACCGTTAGGAAGAATAGTTTCTTCGAGGGAAGCAGAAAGAAGATTATTTTCGGTTAAAATCGCCCCAATTAAGTTAGCTTGTTTGAGATTAGCTCGTTTAAGATTGCTTCCCACTAAATAACTCAAGAGTAATCCCGCTTGGTGTAGATTAGCACCAGAAAGGTTAGCGGAGGCTAAATTAGCACCGAGCAGATTACAACCGGTTAAGTTAGCCTGGCGAAAATTGGCTTTATTAGCGTCAGTTTTGCTTAAATCGGCTCCGGTTAAGTTAGCTCCCTCAAAATCGCTACAATTGAGGTTAGCTCCCGTCAGATTAGCACCTTCGAGGTTAGCATAACGTAAATCCGCCCCCCGTAAATCCGCCCCGCGCAAATCGGCATAGCTGAGGTCGGCGTATTGAAGATGGCAGTTTTCCAGATTAGCTTGATAGAGATAGGCTCGAATTAGGTTAGCCTCTTTTAAGTTAGCATGGCTAAGATTAGCAGAGCTAAGAATAGCACGAGTGAGAATAGCCCGTTTTAGGTTAGCTTTCCCCGCCATGGCATGGGTTAAAGTGGCTGAGGTGAGATTAGCCGCTTCGAGATTCGCTTTGAACAGTTGAGCAAAAAGTAAGCTACTGTGAATTAAACAGGCAGAACTTAAATCAGCCTTTTTGAGAATGGTATTACTCAAAATTGCGCCGCTTAGTTGACTTTGGCGCAAATTTGCCCCAGAAAGGTCGGCTTTAGTCAGGTTAGCATCGATAAGACAAGCTTTGCTTAAATTGACTTCTTCGAGGGCAGCGTCCTTGAAATTAGCGTTAATTAAACAAGCTTCGGCTAAATTGGCTCGTTTTAAGTAACTATGACTTAGGTTAATCTGGTTTAAACACTGTCTCTTTAAATTGACTCCGCTAAGTCTGACTTCCGCAAAGTTGCGTTCTCCTCGATTATACAGTTCGATTAGATGTTCACGATTGGTTAAGGCATTGCTACTCATAAAATAACTAAATTGTTCTGGAAGCTGATTTCCAGAGAATTGGTTGGGGAAAATTACTGATCATGAAGTCGATCTCTAGGATTAGTACAGGGAGCGACTGGGAATTTTTGCGAATAAATAGAAATTTTCAACCAATTACGGGCTTAAAATCCCTATTGGCAATCACTAAAACCGGTAAAGAACGAAAAGAATCGGGGTTCAATACCAAAAACAGTCTCTACCTAAACCCGCCACTTGTTGCCAGCCAGGTCTAGGCATTAAATTAGAGAAGTCTTGTGCGTCAGTTTTTCTGACTGAATCTACTGCCTCGCCGATGTCTTGACTCGGTATCATACAGTTGAATTTGTTAGGTCTGCTTAGTCAGTCCGGTAGCCAAGAGGCTAAAACTCTTAATCACCAGATTTCGGGGACTCTCCAGTTGAGCAAGCATAAAACTTTGTAAAAGTCAATCCCTCTTAGGGATGAACTGCCCAATTCTATTCCCTGAAGCCTTGGTTTATCGAGTCTATCAGGTTGTGGTCTGTTTTGGCAAGAGGGGTCAATGGTTTTTTAATCAATTCGCCAAAAGGCTTGATTTTCCGTAGGGGATAATTGTATAGACCGGTCATCTAAATATTGTCTGAGACTAGGGGAAGGATTGAGGAGATAAATATCGGTAAATTGATTTTTTAAGGATGGGATGGAAACTTTAGGGTTCGACTGAACAAATAAATACTTTGTCTTAGCATCAGTAGTATGGATAAGGGGCAAGGTATCTAACCAATGTTCTGAAATAATTAGAGGTTTTTGACTGCGATTAATCATTGTATAAGCGTTGGGAATATTACTACCATAGCCCACATATCTAGTTGCCGGCGGTGGATAGGGAATTTTGGCAATTAATCCGAAAACTAGCAATAATATTAAGAGAATTTTTGCCCAGCCTTGGTGCTGCTGTAATCCGTTGCTTAGTAAAAAGGTAACTGCCAGCAGCATACCGAGAAAACTTGGTAAGTAAAATCTGCCCACAGCCGTGTAGCGAAATCCTCTGATTAGATCCCACGCTAAAAGAGAGAAAAATGGGATAATTGTCAGGAGAATAATCAGGGTAAAAACTTTTTTATCGGCTTTTTTGCCCAGATAAATAAAGGAGATGATGACGAGGATAATTAGGCAGTATTCAATAATAGGGTTGATGGTGGGATTGGCTAAACTAAAATTATAAAATAAACGAGCGATCATTCTTACCCATCTTTGCCAAAGTACCTCTAGGGGTAAACTGCCTTTTGACCATCCAAAGATAGTAAATCGACCAGTAAAAATCCGGGTTAACCAAATTGAATAAATCCACAGAGAAGCAAGTAAGCTGATGCTATAGTATTTTTTGGTTAAAGAGTTAAAAGAATTCAGCTGCAACAGAAAATATAGGCTATGGACTACTAGAACAAAGATAAAGAAAACATGGGTATATAAACCAGCGATTAGGGATAAACTATAGAAAAACCAATCTTTTTTTGGTTGCGAGGAATCAATAGCTTTAAGAAATAACCAGCTAGAAAGTATCGAACAGAAAACATATAGTCCGTATTCCCAAATTCCTAGAGCATAACCAGTAAAACGCGGGGAAAAGAAGATAAGTGTAGTGGCGATTAAAGCGGCGTTTTTATTTTTAAATAAAGTCAAAGCCAAATGGTAAAAACTCCCTAAAATGCCAAGCCAAATAATTACCGAAAATCCTCTTAAGACTAGATAAGAATTGCCCGATAACCTTGCTAAAAACCAGAGGAAACTATAATAGAGAGGTAGATCGTAATTCGAGCTAGTATAAAGAGAGGCTAAGGTATCAGGAAAACCTTTCACGGAATTAACCCCTTGAAATTGCCAGAGTTGTTCTGTAGATTTAATTTGTCCATCGAACAGATAGTTAATTAACTGTTCGGGTGTGTAACCAGAAAGATGGAGTAAGACGAAAGATTCATCGTGCCAAACATAACTATAGTAGGCGAGATGGACAAAATAGAAAATATTGAAAATAATCAATAAACCTAAAGGAAATCTAACCCCGGATTGACGAGTAAGCATAATTATCTCGATCCTGTTAAAAATCACTGATTACTGTTGACTAACTCCTGCTTAATCACTCTAGAATTTTGATGGGTAAGGGGTAAAGTAAACCAAAACTGTGAGCCAACCCGCGGGGTACTTTTTACCCCAATTCTCCCAGAGTGAGCCTCGATTATTTGCCGACATTGGTAGGAACCTAAACCGATTCCCGTTAGGTGTTGATTATGAAGATTTCTTACATATAAATGGAAAAGATGTTGACATTGTTCCTCATCCATGCCAATGCCATTATCGCTTAAAGTGCAGTAGAGCATATCTTGGTCAATACGAGCATCTAAAGCTAATTGAATCGGTGGAGGATTATGTTTTAAGGCATTATTTAATAATTGTTCAAAAACACTTCTTAGCTGACAAGGATCAGCATCAATAGCGGGTAAGTCATCGGGGAGAAGATTAATAAAAGTAGCTTGGTATAAATCAAAATCTTTCTGCCAATCTTTGAGCCAAATTTCCACCTGTTCTTTTAAAGATAGAGGTTGACGATGTAAGATTAAAGGCCGTTCTTCAGCAAAATGATTTTCTGATAAAGCATTAATTAAAGTTAATTGTCGATCGCAACTACGCACCACCTGATCGAGCATTGCTCGCGAGATAGTTACTTTTTCTGTTTGCCGACACTGTAAATTTTTTAATAACATCACTAATCCCATAATCGAAGTGCGAAGATCGTGGGATACTGCCTGTAAAAAAACCGTTTTCATTTCGTATAAACGCTGAATTTCCCGGACTTTTTCCCGCAGTTCCAAGGTTCTTGCTGCCACTTCCCGTTCTAAATTATTATTCAAGCTTTGCACCCTCTGATATAGTTGCGCTTGGCCGATAGCAATACAAACTTGGGTGGCTAACTGTTCTAATAATTTGACCTCGCTTTTTTGCCAATGACGAGGATGGGAATATTGATGGACAACTAAAGCACCTAAATGTTGATTATTAACCGTTAGAGGTAAAACTAAAGAGGATTTAACTTGCAGGTATTCGTAATAACCCTTGAGAGTCGGCAGAGTTTGCACCTTAGCGGTATTATCAGCAATAATTAACTTATCTAAAGAAAATAATTGTCCCAATTCTTCGAGTAATTCTGGTTCAGGAAACCAACCCATCAGCGAGGGAATCTCGGGACGACGGGACTCAGCGATTACCTTGGACCAACCCCGCTCTTGACAGTGACCGATATAGACTTGATCGACATCGAGAAAATGTCTGATTTCCTCAACAATGGTATTTAAAACCTGATCTATATCTAAAGATTGATGGACTTTTAAAGCAACTTGTGTTAGTAAATGTTCTCGTTCTAAAGTTTCATTTAAAGCTCGATCGATCTGTTGTCTTTCGCTAATCGCCGCCGATAAAAACAGAGAAGTTGACATGACAATAACTAAAAAGATTTGTAAGATCAAGACACCTCTGGTATAATCGGGAGCCTGTAGGATAAAAGGGCTGATTCCCTTGGCCAATCCCATCAAAGCTAAAATAGATACTATAAAATTGGCTATTACCGCTCCCCAAGTCTGAAAACGCATGGCAGCCCAAACCACAAAAGGAAAAGGCAGATATTCGAGGTACTGCACCATACTCCAATCGGGGTTAAGAAAATCCTGTTGATCACCAAAAACCACGGAAGTCACCACCGTTAGCAAACTCAGACAAAGTAAGGCCTCGCCAAGGCGTTGGGGTTGCCTTGGTTCCCGCAGGGAGTGACGATGGAAGGAAAAACGCAACAGCAGCGGCGTGGTCATTAATATACCCGTACTATCTCCGAGCCAGATAATGCCCCAAGACTGTCCAAATTGCCGCCAATCCCAAGTATTTAGCCAACTACGGGCAAAAGTATCGATAGTGGCATTGACTGCCGAGGCTAATAAAGCCGCTAAAAATACCAGTAAAAGGATATCGCGAATGCGCTGCAAAGTGGCGGAAAATCTCAGATAATGCAAGAATTGCGCCCCTAACAGAGCCGATAAACTGCTACCGAGTGCCGAAAATAGAGCTATGGGCCAACTGGCCGCTAAAAAGAAGGTAAGAAGCAAATCCCCGATAAAAACGCCTAAAACTAGCCTTTTTCCCCCTAAAAAAACCGCAGTTAAGCCAATACCAGCACTCATCCAAATCGGAGCAGGTCGCGAGCCTAAATTTAAGCAGAGATAGCCTAGCCAACCAACACCCAGATAAACTAGGGCAACAAGCACAATTTTAGACCGATCTGATGAAATCCGTAGCATTTTCAGTTATCAGTTATCAGTTATCAGTTATCAGTCATCAGTTATCAGTTATCAGATTTGAGTTCTAAGTGAGCAGTATGTATTAAGCTGGCAGTATTAAATAGTAGTTTCTCACTGTCTTTTCACTGATTACTGTTTACTGGTCACTGGTCACTGGTCACTGGTCACTGGTCACTGGTCACTGTTAATCTATCTCCAGATTGCCTAAACTAGGAGTAGTTCTGCCTCATGCAGATGGGTGAAAACCGTACATTTTCCCGTTAGGAATCAAAGATCATGCGGATTTTAATTGTTGAAGACGATCCTTTAATGCAGTTAGGTTTAGAACAAGCGCTCGGTGAACAGCCGGATTTTGAGATTGTTGGTCAAGCTAGTGATGGTCTAGCGGGGGTACAATTAGCCCTATCCCTACGGCCGGATTTAGTGGTCATGGACATCGGTTTACCCCGTCTCGATGGCATTGCGGCAACTAAACAGATTAAGGAGGGTTTAGCTAATGTTCATGTGGTCATGCTCACTTCCCACACTCTCCCACAGGAAGTGATCGCAGCTCTGGCTAGTGGTGCTGATGCCTATTGTATCAAGGGAGCGAGTCTCGATCGCCTTTTGGCCGCTATTGAAGCAGCTAAGGACGGAGCCACCTATTTAGACCCCCAAATTGCCCGTTTAGTCATGGATAATCTCAAACCGCCGGCAGTGCAACCTAATCCCAATCTAGCACTTTTATCGGAGCGAGAAATGGAGGTTTTAAAGTTAATTGTTGAGGGCAAAAGTAACGCTGAAATCGCCGAACAACTTTATTTAAGTACCAATACGATTAAAACCCATGTGCGGGGCATTATGAATAAATTGGCCGTGGACGACCGAGTACAAGCGGCGGTAATTGCCCTGCGATCGGGTATTGTTTAAGGGGAAAATGGCGATTTACTAACAAGAATATTCTACCTCAATTGCTACTGCTACAATTGCTCAAAAAATCCCTTCAATCATTTATAATAAGTTCTCGACCTATCTCTGTTGGAAAACCATGACTATCGCTCAAAGCTTACCCCTAGTCGAGTCTCATGTAAACCCTGAGATAATCTTCCCACAAGGCCAATTTTGGAGTGATGAACCACCCTTGGAAAGTAACCTACATCTACAACAAATTATTTTACTAATTCAGTGTTTAGAATGGTGGTGGCGCGAGCGAGAAGATTATTTTGCCGCCGGCAATTTAACCATTTATTACAGTCCCAACCAGAAAAAGTCAGAATTCTTCCGTGGTCCTGATTTTTTCGTCGTTTTGGGGACAAATTCCAACCCCAACCGCAGAAGTTGGGTAGTTTGGCGAGAAGAGGGCAAATATCCCAATTTAATTATCGAAATTCTCTCCGATAGTACCGCCAAAGTTGACCGAGAGGAGAAAAAACAAATTTATCAAGATATATTTCGCACTCCCGATTATTTTTGGTTTGACCCAGAAAGCCTAGAATTTCAAGGATTTACCCTAATTAGCGGTCAATATCAACCGATTACCCCCAATGCCCAGGGATGGCTCTGGAGTCAACAATTAGGCTTATATTTGGGTTTATCTGCCAATAAATTGCGCTATTTTACCCCCGAAGGTGAATTAGTACCCACTCCCGCAGAAGCGGCACAACAGGCAGAAAATCGGGCTGTAGAGGCAGAAAATCGGGTTTTAGAGGCAGAAAACCAAGTCCAGCAAGAAAAGCAAAAAGCGGCGAAATTAGCGGCTAAACTGCGGGAATTGGGCATAGATACCGAGGAAAATCTCTAATCTTCTTTTGTTATTCAATAACGCTATTTTCGGTGAGCGGTGAGCGGATTTAGTAGCATCTTAGAGGCTTAATAGTTGACTAATCGCAGAAAGCTCCGCGCAAGCGTAAGTTTTCCCGCAATTCCTCGGTCATACCCACATTATCGGCAAACTTTGCCCCCTTCACTTTTGCTCCGCTAAAATTCGCTTGAGTGATGTTGACTTCAACCAAATTAGCTCCTTCTAAATTGGAGCCGATTAAATTAGCTAAAGCCAAACTAGAACGGTAAAAATCAGCATAACTTAAATCGGCATTAGCTAATAAGGCTCCGCTTAAATCCGCTCCTTTGAAACTAGCATGACTGCCATTAATTTCGCTTAAATCAGCATCGGTTAAATTGGCCCCGCGCAGATTAGCTTGATAGAGATTGGCCATACCTAAAGATATACCACTTAATTCCGCTGCTAGGAGATTTGCCCCAGTAAAATCCCTTAGGGGATCGAGTTCAGCTAATTGGGCCAGTTCGAGAAAATCATCACTAACAGAAGCATAAATTCCCTCGATTTGTGCTGGCAATTTCTCTAAATTTTCTGATGCTGCTGGTTTCGGTTCAACTAGAACAGTATCTAATTCTACTTGCGATGACCCCAAAGAAATACGACTCAAAAAAGCATCAAATTGATTTTCCATCAGGAAAAATGCTAACTTTCGCTCTAAAATACTATGTTTATTGGGGCTTATATCGTGTTTCCATAATCCCGATGTTTCCGTGATACAGATATCAGAATCTGTCACCGAAAATTGCACCGTGAGATGATAAGGTTCTTCCTCCACACTCACGGTTCCTAGGTTAATCCTTTTGATCGCTCCTGTAAATATTGACTGAGGACTTTTGAACGATAACCGCCATTGATGATTATTAATACGATTTATGTATAACTCTTGACTAGAAAGAGGATTTGGTGTTAGGTGACAATTAACTAAAACAAAATCTAATTTTCCTCCTTTCAGTCCCCATTTCATTTCCCCGCCGAGGAGAGATTGAATTTGAGCTTGTAGGTGTAAAGTTAAATATAAATCAAATTTTTGCGAGTCGGTGGCTACTGGTTCTAGGGTTAAAGATACACTATCGGGATAGCGATCAAAGGCAGCTAAAAGACGCATAATCTAAAAGAGAAAAGCCAAAATAAACAGTAAAAAAGTGGTGTTTCTCTGGCCCTAAAGCTGAGAATTCACCCCTATTTAAAACAATAGCCGATTTTCTCGATCCTCGATGAACATTTCTTCGGCGATCGCTGAACGATTGCCCCTGAAAATCAAGGTTAAATTAGTTGACTTTCTCTTTTTTGCCGATATTGTCGTCCGCATTAAAAAACATCGGCAAAAAGCGTTCCATAAACATTTGTGGATCACGATTCCAGGCTTTTTGAGCCGCTTCTACCCGGAATAATTGCCATTTCGGGTCGAGAAGGCTTTGGGGTAAACGTTCCATCAGATATTGAGGACGTTCCCAAAGCGGCATAGTGGCGGCGATTTCCATTAAATGACCGACGCGGCGCAATTCTGCCCCCAGGGTGATATCCATACCCGATTCATAGGCGGCCTGTTCGATCGCTGAGTATTTGGCCTTGGCTTTTTCGACTTTTTGCCGATGTTCGGGGCTTTTTTGGGCAATTTTGGCTAACCAACGATTGCCCCAACGCACATGACCGGCTTCTTCAGGAAAGATTTTGGCGATCGTTTCCTGAATTTTCAGATTTTCTGGGGTTTGTTCCCCTGCTTTGAGGGCATAGATATGGGCGGCAAAGTATTCGCATCCCCGTTTTTCCGTGACGTTAATTGCCGCTAGGGCCGCAATCAGTAGGTCTTCCCTTTGTTCTTCGCCTTGGAATTGATCTTGATCGAGAAGACGTTCAAATTCATCGATATAGGACAACCCCGGCGGTTTCCCCACATCGGCCCCCAATTCGATCAATAAATCGGTTAACCAGTAGGCATGGCGCGCCTCATCGGCGACGTGGTGGGAAAGCTCCTGTATCAGTTCTTTCGGTTGTCCGTCTAAGGTTTCGATCAGTTCGGTCAGGTCTTTACAGCTACGTTGTTCGTTGTAGCGGTAGCGGTTGAGGGTGACAAGATGAATTTCGCAATCGCTAATGACACGCTTCATGATGTCGCGAGCGCTCATCGTCTTCTTGAATTTGCGAGGGTAAGCAACGGTCATGAGTTTGTATCGTTTTGTAAACGGCTTCCCGTATTCTAACGGAGTTTTTTCCCAATCTGGCAAGGGAGCGGCAAGTGGCAAGCTTTTTTCAGTGATCAGTAAACAGTAATCAGTGACCAGTGAAAGATAAGCTGCCCGCGCATTTAAATTGCTTGTTGAGATGAGACACTCTTTACTGTTGGCTCTTGCAAGAGTAAAGAGATTGGGGGGAGATTCGGCTAATCTAAGAATAAGCGGTTAAAATGCGTCTTAGCTTATCGAGGAAAACTAGAATTGTCTATGAACACATTTACTCCCCATCAAATTGTTAGTTTATTCTGCAAAAATCGAACTTTATACGGAGAAGTAATTCAGGTGATCGAAAGTCGTTCGGCTCTTTGGGTGCGTCCTCTTTGGTTAATTGTAGCCGATAATTTTGAGACAATTGATGTGCGGGAAGGTTCCGATTTAATCCTGCCGATGGACTTATTTAAACCCGCCTTAGACACGGAAGTTTTACCCCTATTATCCCAAGTCATTAAAGATAATTATATCACTAATATTTCCTATCCTCTCCAGGACTTTGTGCGGAAAGTGTGTCAAAATTATCCTGAATATTTTTAGAAAAATTTATGATTGATGAAGGTTACGTTAAATATAATTGTACTTGGATTCCTGACCGTCCCTTAGCAAGCTCAGAGATTGCCGAATTAAATTATTGGCGCAATCGCCTCTATCGACTGGGATTAATCGGTCAATACGATAACGGAATCGGTTTTGGGAATGTGAGTCAACGAGGGAAAATAGACAAAGAAATTATTATTTCTGGCACTAACACTGGGGGAATCCCAGTATTAAATGAATCCCATTACACCACAGTTATAGACTACGATTGGAGAGAAAATCGGGTCACTTGTCGGGGAACAATTGCCGCTTCTTCGGAAACTCTCACCCATGGAGCAATTTATGAAGCGAATCCCCAGATTAATGGGGTGATTCATATTCATCATCGCCCCCTGTGGCAAAATTTGATGTATCGCGTGCCGACTACTCAAGAAAATATTGCCTATGGAACCCCAGAAATGGCCGCAGAAATTATCCGTTTATGTCAAGAAGATCGTCTAGAGGAGCAACAAATTTTAGTGATGAGTGGTCATGAAGAAGGAATTATCGCCTTTGGTCAAGATTTAGCAAAAGCGGGCAATTTATTATTATCCTATTACCAGCAATTTCAATCATCTTGAAAGTGACCTCCTCTCCAACTCACCACCAGGGAGAAAAAAGGGGTTTTTATTGAGGCGTTTTCATGTTAACTTGTTCTGTAGATTTTCGTCTTTGAGGAATTCTATCGTGATCGACATCTTCCATCATCTATCTGTCTCGATCGACTTTTCGCCTCTTACCAATGTCTTGATGACTATTTCGGATCAAGACGTGGATATCATCGGGAATGTCCAGAAATCCTTCTCAAATTTCGTCAAAACTGGGCAAGCATGGGCCTTATTAATCGGTTTGATTGTCGGTTATCTGTTTCGAGGTTTTACTTCTTATTAGCTTTTCGCCTATCAGCCTTCAGCCAGAGTGAGCAATTCTTGCTATTCTTATGCTTGTAGAGTTGGAGATTTTTCTAACCTGAAGCGGTAATGCTATCAGCACCGGATTATCCCTAAAAACTGCCCAGCATATTTTGGTTGACTTTATCGGAAATTTGGGTTGAAAACCCCGTTCTTTTAGCACGGCCTTGTGCTAAGGTGTTTGTAGGGGGTTCCGACCGTGAGAACGTGAGCAAACAGGTTAAACGTCCTACTCCGTGATCTCAAAATTTCTAACAGTCAATGGTGTTCAATTAAGTCCAAACTGTAAGAACGCAAAACAATTAAATACTGTGGGACAGACAGAAATTTATGCTTGGGGAGTAGTCTTTAAGAGTGCTTGCCTTATTATAGGTGTAGTCGGACTAGACATGAAACTGTAAGACCAAAATTAGCCTTGCTAGTAGAGGCAGGATTCAGATCAAGAATCTCCGCACTTTTAGGGTGGAGATTTTCAACCACAATCATCTAACGAAAAAAGTGACAGCAAAGAAAACTTGGAGCGATCGCTTTGAAGGTAGTCTCCATCCTACGATCGTAGAATTTAACGCCAGTATTGGCTTTGATATCGAATTAATCGAGTATGATCTCACCGGATCGATCGCTCACGCTAAAATGCTCGCCTATACGGGTATTATCACCCCCGCAGAAGCTGATCGTCTCGTCTCTGGATTGGAACAAATTCGTCAAGAATACCGCACCGGCAACTTTAACCCCGGCATCGATCAAGAGGACGTGCATTTTGCCGTGGAACGTCGTTTAACCGAGATCGTGGGAGATGTGGGCAAAAAACTGCACACGGCCCGTTCGCGAAACGATCAGGTAGGAACGGATATTCGTCTGTATCTTAGACAACAAATCGATGATATTAGGCAAGAAATTCGCAATTTTCAGCAAGCTTTAGTCAATCACGCCGAAAACCATCTGGAAACCCTGATCCCCGGTTATACCCACCTGCAGCGCGCTCAACCGATTAGTTTAGCCCATCATCTCCTCGCTTATTTTCAAATGGCCGAACGGGATCACCAAAGATTAGGAGAAATTCGCGCCAGGACTAATATTTCGCCCCTAGGATGTGGCGCTTTAGCGGGGACGACTTTTCCGATCGATCGTCATTACAGCGCCAATTTACTCGATTTTGAGCAGGTGTACAACAATAGTCTCGATGGAGTTAGCGATCGAGATTTTGCCATTGAATTCATGACGGCCGCTAGTCTGATTATGGTACACCTGAGCCGTTTGAGCGAAGAAATAATTCTCTGGTCTTCCCAAGAATTTAGTTTTATCACTCTCACCGATAGTTGTGCCACGGGATCTAGCATTATGCCCCAGAAAAAAAATCCCGATGTTCCCGAATTGGTGCGCGGCAAAACAGGGCGGGTTTTTGGACATTTACAAGCGTTATTGACCTTAATGAAGGGTTTACCCCTGGCCTATAACAAAGACTTGCAGGAGGACAAGGAGGCGTTATTTGATGGCGTTAAAACCGTGCGGATTTGTTTGCAAGCGATGACGGTACTTTTAGCCACCGGGATTCAATTTAAAACTGACCGATTAGCTAACGCGGTGGCGGAAGATTTTTCTAATGCAACGGATGTGGCGGATTATTTAGCCAGTAAGGGGATTCCCTTCCGAGAAGCTTATAATTTAGTCGGGAAAGTCGTTAAAAGCAGTTTGGCAGCCGGTAAGTTATTGAAAGATTTAACCCTGACCGAATGGCAAGAATTACATCCAGCTTTTGAGGCCGATATCTACGACGCGATCGCTCCTCGTCAGGTGGTAGCAGCCCGTAATAGCTATGGTGGCACAGGTTTTGAACAAGTGCGATCGGCTTTAATTCAAGCTAAAGCCATTCTCCATCATGATTGATATTGTTAGGGGATAGGTGTTAGGCAATAGGCAAAAATATGATGAATTTGTCTTCTGACTCCCCATCCCCCATCCCCCATCCCCCATCCCCCATCCCCCATGATTCGTCTTTGGCATTTTATTAAAAGTGTGATGGGAATTATCTTTCGTCATCCTGTAACTGGGGTGACAATAATTCCCCGGCTTGCTGATGGTACAATTGTTTTAATCCGACGCAGAGACACTGGCAAATGGGCCCTACCGGGGGGAATGATCGATTGGGGGGAAGATATTCTTAATACTGCTCAAAGGGAATTAAAAGAGGAAACAGGATTAAATTTAGTTAGTTTAGGGCGTTTAGTGGGGGTTTATTCCTCTTTTGAGCGTGATCCGCGCATTCACTCCATTTCAGTGCTAATTGAAGTGACAGCCGCAGGGAATTTTCAGATCAAAGATACATTAGAAGTGAGCGAGGTGAGAGCTTTTAGCGTCGAAACTTTACCTCTAGGCAATCTCAGTCACGATAATGGTCGCCAACTAGAAGATTATCTCAGGGGTGCCACTGTAGTGGCTTGATTTTGTCCTATTTGTCAACAGTTCCCTTAAACGTGACTCCATGCTAGAAATTGTAGCTGGGATTTTGCTGAACAGGTGGTCATTAAAATTAGCCCCGATATTTTATACTAAATCCGGTTATTCAAAAACTGATTATTTATTCCCCCTTTTGATGAAAACTACTACATTAGAAATGAAAGCGGTGATCAAACCAAGTCAGTGTTCTGCTATTGATGAAGCTATTCGTCAGGAAACTCTATGAACTAAGAATCCCTCGCTTTTAACGGGAGAGTCAATAAGGTAGTGGAGCGGAGAAAAACCTTTTCTTTGAGTATTAATATAAGATAAATTTATATTGTTGTGATAATCCATAAGCATCTGAGGGGGTAAGGCAATCACTAAAATCCTCATTCTCTCGTTGACCCCCTCGGATGCCCTTGTACTTCTGGGGTTCGGGACTTGACAATCTGACTTATTGAGAATAATTTTTATTTTTTGGAGATAATTTAACCCTCCCTCGGAAAATGGGGTGTAGAATACTGTCAGGGCAATACTTTCAGTAGTCAAGCCTTGCTTCCAATTCGTGAAGCGTCTGGCACTAAATTCGGTTATTAAAGACTGATTATCTATGGCCCCTTTTGTCTATTGCCTGTACTGATATGTAGCCTATAATTAACGGATTTAGTATTGTAAAGTTTCAATACAAATATAGTCATATATAGCCAGTCATGGTAATATGTGAACACGAAACTATCAGACTAGGCAAAAAAAACAAGAATAAGTTATCGAACGGCTTGGAGGTGGTGGAAACAAGGGAATTTAACAGGCTATCAATTGCCTTCCGGTACAATTATCACAACGGATG
>NZ_SFBY01000486.1:0-2523 GCF_007095505.1 Microcystis sp. M_QC_C_20170808_M3Col | reverse complement strand
GGGACTGTCCAGACTGTGGGACACACCATGACCGAGATATTAACGCTAGTAAAAACATTTTGGCCGCAGGACTTGCGGTGTCAGTCTGTAGAGCGACCATAAGACCAGAACAGAGTAAAACTGGGGCGGCAGGTGCGGAACCCCTCAAGGGAAAGAAGCAGAAACCCAAATCGTGAGGTTTGGGAATCACCGTCCGTTTACGGTGGTGAGGATGTCAATGAGGAAGTCCAGTCAAGGTTGAAAGACTATCACAGCCCTGAACAGATAGCCGGTTGTCTCCAGCGGTTCGGGAAGCTAACGATGAGCCATAAGACCATCCATCAGATGATTTACCGGAACTATCAGGGAATGGGCATCTACGCTCACAATCTCCGCCATTCTCACCGTCAAAGGCAACGTCGCGGCAACCAGAATCAGAAACGATGCCTAATTCCTAATCGGGTGGGGCAGTTTTTCCCGAAAGGGACAAATTTCAAAATCGTCAAACAAGCTGAGGTAGATCGAGTGACGGATTTAATCAACTATCGACCCCGAAAAGCCCTTGACTATCGCACCCCTTAGGAGGTATTCTTTAGTCAGTCAGGTACTGGTGCACTTCAAACTTGAATTGGCCATATAATACTTATCTAACTAAAACAATGACTAATCAATTAGCCAGACCTGTTACTCCTTTTCTTTATGAACATGACTATCAGCAGTGGTTAGAAACAACAGTCAAATTATTACGCGATCGCTCTTTTGAACTACTGGATTTGGATAACCTAATTGAAGAAATTGAGGACATGGGGAAAAGTAGTAAGAGGGAGGTTTTTAACCGATTGGTCGTTTTATTAATTCATTTACTTAAAGGGAAATACCAACCGGCAAGACAGTCTAACAGTTGGCTCTCAACAATTAACGAACAACGCCGTCAATTGTTCATCCTGTTTAGGGATAGTCCTAGTCTCCATAAAAGCTATCTTCCCACTATTTTTGATGAGTCTTACCAGCTGGCTTGTAAATTAGCAGCAAAAGAAACTAACTTACCTCTAGCTACTTTTCCTGAAAGTTGCCCTTTTACGGAAATTGAAATACTTGATTTTGATTTTTTACCTTAATCAATCGCCAATTCAAAAATGAAACGCATCAACCTCAAGAGTTGACAAAGAAAGGCTCATCAGGTACTGTCTGATCATTAACAAACACAAATCAGACCCAAAAATGAGCTGAAAACGTCTTAACATAGAACAAAGAAACTTGCTCTACCAACTTAGTCAGGAGGGAAATTTATCTCAACGGCAAATGGCCGTCTGGCTCGGATGTCATCAAAGCACGATATCACGAGAATTAAGAAGGAATCAAAGTTCCCTAGGCTGCTATCTACCTGACACAGCACAAGCTGAAAGCGAGACGCGCCGAAAAAATGCCAAACAACCCTTTAAAAATGTCAGCGAGTCAGCCTTAGAGTTGGTGAAAGACGGATTGAAAGATTATCATAGTCCCGAACAAATAGCAGGTCGTCTGAAAAAAGCTGGTCAAGAATCGCTCAGTCATGAAACCATCTATCAGTGGAAAATATCAAGAATACCTACGTCAAGGACGAGGAAAAAGAAAGAGTCGAAATGGAGCAAAAAGTAAGCGTGGAGGGATGACCTGGCGTGTAGATAACAGCGAGCGACCAGCAATTGCTGACCAGAAAACCGAAATCGGTCATTGGGAAAGTGACAGAATGATTGGAGGCAATCATCTAGGAGTTCTCGTTACCGCATCGGAAATCAATAGAGTCACAGAAAAACTTTTCCAAGAGATTCACCCTGACAAAAGAAAAACCTTTACTTGTGACAAGGTTAAAGAATTTTGTGGACATCAAGAGTCTCGTGAAGAAACTAGGAGCAGATTTTTATGAGTGCTACTCCTTATCATTCGTGGGAGAGGGGATTAAACGAGCATACCAATGGACTGTTAGGACAATTTTTCCCCAAGGGAACGAATTTTAAAATCGTTAAGCCAGAGGAGGTGGAAAGAGCCGTAAACTTGATTAACAATCGTCCTCGAAAATGTCTTGACTATCAAACCCCCAATGAGGTATTCTATAAAGGTGGATCAGATAGTGATGCAATTCAGACTTGAATCGGCCAATATATAAGTCACTTTTTTGAACTCCAATAAACATTAACTGGCAAAGTCAAATACTGGTATTTCAATTACTCACTTTGTTGGATATCCAAAGTCTATCAAAACTCCAGTTTCGTGATTAAAACTTTCCAAATTAGACTTGACGAGTGGACTGAAATGGCTACACACCAGAGGTTACGGGTTTAGGCATGACAGAAGAAACCCCCACCCCAAACCCACTCCATCATCTAGATTTAAATTGGGGAGGTGTCCTTTGGGCGCAAAGAGATTGAAGGTGAGATCATCATAATTTATCTTGAATGTCGGGGTGAAGACCCTCGCTTTTAGCGACGGGATGAAACCCCGACCAGTATAAAACAGCAAAGCACGACATTTCGACAGGCTCAATGTAAAAGCTCAGTGTTTACA
>NZ_SFBY01000485.1:0-5725 GCF_007095505.1 Microcystis sp. M_QC_C_20170808_M3Col | reverse complement strand
ACTTAAACTAATAAAACGGAGAGCCTATGGCTTTAGAAACTTTCGGAATTTTTGGGTTAGAAGTATGTTGTCTTGGCATCTTGTCTGTTGATTTAGCATAAAGGGTAACGAAGAGCCCCCAAAATCAGGGTTAATAATAGCAATAATCCCTTATTTCTGAGACACCAATTTTTAAAAACCCTAGGGAGAGGGAGAGGAGGAATTTTTTCTGCTATCATTTGGCTATTTTTGTATAAAGTGCAGCTGGTAGCGTAGGGACGTTGGGGAAAATTACAGCTATCATCGCCATGATAAAGACAAGTTTGGCATAAAAACTCGCCGGTGACAGCTTGATGCAGGGTCATGCCGGGATGACCATAGGCCTTGAAAATATTAAAACAGTAGGGACATTGCAAGGCTTGACTATCGACCTTGTGCTGACAACGAGGACAGGTAATCATAATCGCTAAATTTTCCCTTTGAGGATTATCATTGCTGATGATCATAGACTATAGCAAAATCCCCGGGCTTTTTCCGGTTATTTCACTAAATAGCTGCGCCATTGTGAGGCAACTTCTTCGAGTAAACGCCAAGTTTTCCCCTCGATCTGTCTTTGTAAATAAAGATCAAAATTGTTGTGTTGTTTGCTATCTTTTTGATGGGGCAATTGTAGAGTTAGATCATAATCTCCCTGCAAGTGATAAGCGGGTAAATTGCCCACATAAAGCGGTTCCAGACTGGTGACATTAATTTTGGCAATTTTTACCTGCGGATCATCGATCTGTAAAGATTGACTAAGGCGATCGGATGTGTGACGAAATTGTAATAAAAGGGCTTTGGCGACGATTTCTCCGTCGGGGGCAAATTCTTGCGGGGGAGTGACACTACCACAAGCAGTCAGGAAGACAAGGAAAATACTGGTTAAAAAACCGAGAAAACGGCGCATAGAATGATATTTTGAAAAAGAATGGCAGCGAGTTAACAAAGATTATGACTCAACCAAATGAGCGAGAGAATTTCAGCCAAGCAGAAACAGTGATCCGACTACAAGAGGCGATCGAGCAGTTAAATTCGATCGTTTCCCAACTTAACACGGGAACGGGGACAGTGTTACCCCCAAAAGTTGCTGTTGATAATCTTCTTAACTCAACGCAACAGTTAGCCGCTGCTTTAAAACCAGACGAATTCGCAGGAGTTGAGCAAAGTTTAACCCCAGATTCTCCAATCGAAGCAGCGGAGGGAATCGACGATATTTTACCGGATTTCGAGCAGGTGGAAGGGTGGTGGACGACGATTTTGAGCAAAATTCGCCGACTTTTACCGGGGGGAATTAGCGAAAAAATTCCCGATTGGTTAATTACCGGCTTGTTAACAGGAAGTTTAGTCACTATCCTATTAGTAGCTGTGGTCAGTTTACCGAAAAATCCTGCGGAAATTGCCGAAAATATGCCTGAAGTTGTCTCTAGTCCTTCCCCGGCTGCCGGGGAAATTATCGAAACTCCCCCAGAATTAATCGCACCAGAGGCACCGATTCCCGTCCCGATTACCAAAGCAAAACCGCGATTAACTCCCGAACAAAGTTTAGTCGCAGCCATTCAAGAGGAAATTACCGATTTAACTACTCGTTATCCCGCCGGTATTATTTCTACCGTAGAAGCGGATTTTTTGGCTAGTCGTCTAGTAGTTATTTTGGGCGATAATTGGTATAGTCTGGAGGCATCACAACAGGATAAATTCGCTAATTCGGTTTTTCAACGTTGCCAAAGTCTCGATTTTCGCCGCTTGGAAATGAGGGATAACGAGGGAATTCTCCTCGCTAGAAGTCCCGTTGTCGGCGATCGAGTGGTGATTGTCAATCGCACTCAACCCACCGCTGCCATCTCCTCTGGTGAGTAGTTTTGAGCGCGGGGGGAGCGAGTTACAGACAAAGACAGCCTCAAGAATTCTCGCCAACCAGTCCGCTTTTTCCCCTCGCTGGTTAGATATCTAGATATACACAAAAATTAGTGATCCCTGACTTAACAGTGCTATAATTGGCTAGGTAAAATTTTGTAACGATTCTTAATCTTGAACCTACCCGATAGTCAATGCTTCCCCCCACCCGGGTGGGCTGCAGCAATTTTGGTGCGAGAAAAATTGCTCCGATCTAACCCAACTCCCTTAAACTTTTCTAGGTTTCCCCCGACCGCCAAAATTTTGCCCTAACTACCAAGAATTAAGAGACTTCAAACTATACCATGAACTCTGTTATTCGTCAACAGCGAGCGCTGATCACCGGAGCCGGCAGCGGCATCGGCAAAGAAACCGCCCTCGCTTTCGCCAAGGCGGGAATTAATCTGGTTTTAATCGGTCGCGATCAGCAAAGATTGGCAACCGTGGCGGGAATGGCGGCAGATTTAGGCGTATCAGCCCAAGCTTACCCCTTAGATTTGGCAGATATCCTGGAAGTAGCTCCTAGTATCGCTAAAATCGCCCAAGAATCCGGACCGATCGATATCCTGATCAATAATGCTGGCATAGGTTACACAAACCCCTTGGCCGACACACCTTTGTCGGACTGGCAGCGGGTGATCGATCTGAATTTAACCAGTGTTTACCAGTGTGTGCAAGGGATTTTACCAGCCATGCGTCAACAGGGGGGAGGCACGATCGTTAATGTTTCCTCGATCGCCGCCGATAATTTTTTTCCTGATTGGGGGGCTTATAGTGTCAGCAAAGCTGGATTAGTGGCATTTTCTCGCATTTTAGCCCTCGAGGAGCGGGCTAACGCCATTCGCGTCACGATTATCACCCCCGGGGCTGTCAATACTCCCATCTGGGACAGCGATAGCGTCAAAGCAGATTTCGATCGCTCGGCCATGTTAACCCCGGATATCATCGCTCAGGCCATTCTGCAAGCGGTGTTACTGCCCAAACAGGCCGTAGTGGAAACGATGACCATTATGCCCAGTGCGGGGGCATTATAACCCGAAATACTTCTATTTATCAATCAATTCGCCTACGGGCCTCTTCATTATGACCATAGCTTCTTCTAACGGTTTAAACGGTAATTTAACCGACGCTATTCAAGCACGCGTGACCACTCGCCCCGATCGCAACACCCACAATGGCAAAACCGCTCAAATTCATCCAACTTCCGACGAAAACAAAGAACAGATGATGGATGCGGTCAGAAATATCCTGATCTCGGTGGGGGAAGACCCCGAAAGAGAAGGTTTATTAAAAACCCCCAAGCGGGTGGCCGAAGCGATGCAGTTTCTCACCCAAGGCTATCAACAATCCCTAGAAACCCTCGTTAATGGTGCGATCTTCGATGAAGGTCATAATGAGATGGTATTAGTGCGCGATATTGACTTCTTTAGTCTCTGTGAACATCATATGTTACCCTTCATGGGGCGGGCCCACGTTGCCTATATTCCTAACCAAAAGGTGGTCGGATTAAGTAAATTGGCCCGCATTGTGGAAATGTATTCCCGTCGTTTACAGGTCCAAGAGCGCCTCACCCGTCAGATTGCCGAAGCGATTCAAGAAATTCTCGACCCCCAAGGGGTTGCGGTAGTCATGGAAGCAACCCATATGTGCATGGTAATGCGCGGGGTGCAGAAACCGGGCTCCTGGACTGTCACCAGCGCCATGTTAGGAGTCTTCCAAGACGAGCAGAAAACCCGCGAGGAGTATCTTAACCTGATCCGTCATAAACCCAATTTCTTCTAGTCCCGGAGATGGGGAAATGGGGAAATGGGGAAATGGGGAAATGGGGAAATGGGGAAATTCAACTAAAACCCTAAAACCCTAACACCCCAACACCCTAAAACCCAAAACCTTCTAACTGATCAGTGATAACTGATCACTGATCCCTGAATTTTTGCAGTCGCTCTAGCAAGAGGGCGACTTTTTTGAGGTCTTTATCACCCGGCGATCGCTCAACGCCGCTAGAGACATCAATACCCTGGGGGTGCAGCCGAGTTAAAGCTTCACTAATATTATCGGGGTTGAGTCCTCCGGCCAGAAACCAGGGCAAGGGGGGCGAAAAACTGGCTAAGGCTTGCCAGTCTAAGGTATGCCCCGTACCACCGAGCAATTGGGGATGGTAGGCATCTAAAAGTAAAGTATCGACGCTATTGAAGTAAATTGCCGACTTTTCCCAACTTTCTCTGTCTTTGATCCGCAAAGCTTTGATAATTTCCCGGTCGGGTAATAATTGCCGCAACCTTTGGCAATATTCGGGAGATTCAATACCATGTAACTGCACACTTGTCAAGGGTGTTTTAATAATTATTTGCTGAATAATTTCGGGTTGCTCGTCGGCAAAAACCCCGATAAAATCAATTTTGTCGGGTATTGCGGCGATAATGGCGTTAATTTGCTCGATTTTGACGTAACGAGGCGAACTAGGTACGAGGATAAAACCTAAAGCCGTAGCTCCGCAAGTAGCGATCGCTCGGCCTTGGTCCGGTTGGGTAATGCCGCAAATTTTAATTCGCATTTAATCTTATTCACAAAACGTTACAAAAACTGTTAAGTATTCAAACAAAAAGCAGTTTCGGGTTAAGAGCTTTTTATAATGCCCTGTGGTTAACAAAATCTTATCAAGACTGGAGCGCCAATGATCCCTTCTGCCTTACTTTTCGCCACCGCTCAAACCATTCCCTGGAATTTATCCGTCGGCATTACCATGACCTTAGCTAACCTAGTAGCGTTCGTTATCGGTTATTTTGCCATCCAAAATACCGGGGCCGGCCCTGCTTTACCCTTGCCGCAGTTAGCCTCGAAAAAAAGCTTCGGTCTGCCGGAATTATTGGCTACCATGAGTTTTGGCCATATTCTCGGTGCGGGACTGGTTCTCGGTCTTTCTAATGCAGGTATTCTCTAATCAGTGACCAGTAATCAGTGACCAGTAATCAGTAAACCTCAGAGAGAGGAGTAAGGAGCCAGTAGTCAGTAGTCAGGAGAACTAAGCATAAAGAGATTTTAGGCAACTTCATCCCTATTTTTCTCATTTTTGAACTCTCAAAGCTGGATACTTTGCTGACGAAGAAGAAGCAGTATTGGCTAAATTAACCCATGAAAGTTAGATGGCTGCGGAAAGAAGTATCGAAAATAATTGGTAAATCCGAACGTTGCTAATCGCTTAATTAATCGTAAATATTGCCTCTAAAGTTAATCTCATAAATAAAGATTTCGTCTGTCTCCTTGCCGATTTCAAAAATAACTCGCATTTTGCCAACACGAATTATGGAGAATCCTTTTAACTCACCTTTAAGTTTTTTGATATCAAGTTCTTCAGGGGGATAAACGTTTTGAGTTTCAAGGCAGGTTTTGAGAATACCAATTTTAGTCAAAACAGATTTTCGGGCATTGGCATCTAGTTTCTCCAAAAATTTATTGGCTGATTTACTGATCCTGATCTTCACGATTAAACCAGCCTGTAATATCAACGAAGCTGCCGTCTTTGTAATCAACAGGATTAAAGGTTGCTTCTATGTCAGCTTGTTCCATATCATCAACATAGGGAATCAGCATCTCGAATAATTTCAACCATTCTTCCCGCATAACTTCGCGGACGCTTTCCTTGTTGACATCCTCACCGCCGTAAACGGACGGTGATTCCCAAACCTCACGATTTAGGTTTCTGCTTCTTTCCCTTGCGGGGTTTCGCACCTGCCTTAACAGAGTAAATCTGTTCTGGTCTTATGGTCGCTCTACAGACTGACACCGCAAGTCCTGCGGCCAAAATGTTTTTACT
>NZ_SFBY01000484.1:0-28773 GCF_007095505.1 Microcystis sp. M_QC_C_20170808_M3Col | reverse complement strand
CTTTCTGTCTCTTTTTGAGCTTCTACTAATTCGGCTAATAATTTCCAAACATCATCGGCGGTGGTGGTCATAATTTTTCCTCTGAATTAACTTGGCACTAACCCGATTATATCTTGTTTGAAGGATAGAGCCTGATGGCAGATAATGAAATAGTAGCGATTTTTTTTAATATGGCGGATCGCAATTGTAAGTCGAAATGGCTATCGATCATAGGAATTGGTGAAGATGGCTTAGAAGGGTTAAGTTCAGTGGGGCGAAGTCTGCTTTCTTTAGCATCAGTTATTGTCGGTGGTGAACGTCATCTGGCAATGTTACCCCCAGAGGATCAACGGCAAAAACTGCTCTGGACTTCTCCCATTCAAGACTCTGTGAACGAGATTATCCGCCGTCGTGGTCAATCCGTCTGTGTTTTGGCCAGTGGTGATCCCATGTGCTACGGAATTGGTGTCACCCTCACCCGTCAGATTCCCCTTGAGGAAATGACGATTATTCCCTCTCCTTCTAGCTTTAGTCTTGCCTGTAGTCGTTTGGGTTGGTCCCTGAGTGAAGTAGAAACTTTGAGTTTGTGCGGCCGTCCTCCGGCTTTGTTAAATGGGGTGCTTTATCCCGGTGCTAAACTGCTGGTACTGAGCGCCGATGCCGAGACTCCTGCGATCGCTGCTCGGCTTCTAACCGAGGCAGGTTTTGGCGAAAGTTCCATCACGGTTTTAGAACATCTAGGGGGAACCCAGGAACGCCACATCCAAGGCATCGCCAACGATTGGCAGTTTACAGATCTGGCAGATTTAAATGTCATTGCCATTAGCTGTATCTCCTCCCATCCTCCTACCCGGGCGCCGCGCCTTCCCGGACTGCCGGATTCTGCTTACCATCATGACGGACAGTTGACAAAAAGAGAAGTTCGTGCTATCACTCTGAGTACATTGGCTCCCCTACCCGGACAATTGCTCTGGGATGTGGGAGCGGGTTGTGGTTCCATTGCCATTGAGTGGCTGCGTAGCGATCGCCGTTGCCAGGCTATTGCGATCGAACATCATCCCACCAGATTACAATACATTGCCGATAATGCCGCCGCCTTGGGAACGCCCCATCTGCAAATCGTCGCCGGAATTGCACCGAGCGCCTTGGCAGATTTACCGCCACCGGACGCTATTTTTATTGGTGGCGGTATCACCACACCCCACCTATTGGAAACCTGTTGGTTAGCCCTGCGCCCCGGGGGTCGTCTTGTTGCTAACACTGTTACAATTGAAAGTGAATTAGTCCTCTTGCAATGGCATAGTAAATTAGGCGGGGAACTGCTGCGGATTGGCATTGAAAAAGCCGAACCTGTCGGTAAGTTTTTAGGTTGGAAAGCAATGGCTCCCGTAACCCAGTGGACTGTTGTGAAACCGAGATTGTAAATCCTTGATTTTGTCCTTGATCTCTCTTGCAAAAGTTGTAGATAGAACTTTTTGCTCTAATTCCTCTTCTTCTGGACTTTATTATAGAATTAAGTTGTTGACATTTTCTAGTTTTAACTTTTTAATTAGTCTTATGGTTTCGCAACTAGATAAAACTAACGTCACTGAAATTATCTACCCCGATAGCGATGGTCAACCCATGGCGGATAATACCCTGCAATTTCGTTGGATTACGACAATTAAAACTAATTTAGACTGGCTATTTCGCGAGCAGTCTGATGTCTTTGTTGCGGGGGATTTACTTTGGTATCCCGTGGAAAATGATAATAAACTGCGTCAAGCACCGGATATTATGGTAGTTTTTGGGAGACCAAAAGGGGAAAGGGGTTCCTATCGACAATGGTTAGAAAATAATATTAGTCCCCAGGTGGTTTTTGAAATCCTCTCTCCGGGTAACACCCTCACGGAAATGGCCAAAAAACAGCTATTTTATGACCGTTATGGGGTTGAGGAATATTATCTTTATGATCCCCATAAAAACGATGCCAGTGGTGGGATAAGAGGCGAAAATCAGCTAGAAATTCTGGAAACTCTCGATAATTGGGTTAGTCCCCGTTTAGGAATACGTTTTCAGTTAGGAGAACCGGAAATGTTGCTTTTTTATCCCGATGGACAAGCTTTCACTAGCTATAATCAGGAAAAACAACGAGCGGAACGATTGGCAAATAAACTGCGGGAATTAGGCCTTAATCCTGACGAAATCTAGGTTTATCTCTTGACCGCAGTTTAAAGTTAATCTTTGTTAAGAGACAACTAAAAAATAGCCCTAGTGGGCTATATGTATTTTCAGTATGATGAAGTTAGTTTAGTTGAATTAGTACAAAAAAACTGATGTTTAGGGATAATAATGTAGATGAAATTACGCAAAATTTTTATAGTATTTATGGCTCTATTGAAGGGCCGTTAGTATCTATTAATATTGCCAATCGTCAAAAGATAAAGATGGGGATTCGTAGCCTAACTGATAACAAAATTATTAAATGTTTTTTTCCTGAAGAACTTTTTGAACAAGCTAGAGAAGCATTAGGAAAAAGAGTTTATGTTTTTGGGTTAATTCGGCAGTATTTGCATGGAGAAAAAATCAATATTCAAGTGCAAGAAATGAAAGTTTTTCCTAAAAAATCTGCTGCTTCTTCCCTGTCTAATATTATCAATTCAATTAGAGGTTAGTTTTGAAGAAAAAGTCGATCAAAAAACCTTATTGTGATTCGGGAATCTTGAACAATTTTTTTAATGAAGAACTCCAGTATTATGAACGCAGAACTAGATTAATATTGTCAACATACCAATACAAAAAAAGGTGGGACTTGCCCACCTTTGTCACTAAACTATTGTCCTTTCTCCACTGCTGCCACAATCAATAAAGTTTTGAGGACAGAATCAGGATTAAGACTGATAGAATCGATGCCTAATTCCACTAAAAATTGAGCGAATTCGGGGTAATCACTGGGGGCTTGACCACAGATACCGATTTTGCGATTATGGGCTTTAGCGGTTTCAATGGCCATTTTCACCATGCGTTTAACTCCCTCATTCCGTTCATCAAAAAGATGGGCAACTAGGGCAGAATCCCGGTCTAATCCTAAGGTTAATTGGGTCAAATCATTAGAACCGATCGAAAATCCGTCAAACACCTGAGCAAATTGGTCAGCAAGAATTACATTACTTGGTAACTCACACATCACATAAACTTGCAAACCATTAACCCCGCGTTCGAGACCATTTTTCGCCATTTCTTCGAGGACTCTCATCCCTTCTTCGGGGGTACGACAGAAAGGAATCATCGGAATCACATTAGTTAATCCCATTTCTTCCCGTACCATTTTCAGCGCCCGACATTCCAAAGCGAAAGCTTCGCGATAATTAGGATCAGTATAACGGGAAGCACCGCGCCAACCGATCATCGGGTTTTCTTCCTTGGGTTCAAAGGGTTTGCCACCCAATAAATTAGCGTATTCATTGGATTTAAAATCGGACATCCGCACAATTACATCTTTGGGGTAGAATGCGGCTGCAATCATGGCAATTCCCCGGGCCAATTTATCGACGAAAAATTGGGGTTTATCCTCGTAGTGTTTGGTTAATTCGGCGATTTGGTCTTTTACGTCCCCTTCTTCCAATTCGTGGAATTTCAGCAAAGCGCTGGGGTGGGCCTGAATATGGTTAGCGATAATGAATTCTAGACGCGCCAAACCGACACCTTGGGCAGGAATATCGGCAAAAGCGAAGGCTTTTTCGGGATTACCGATATTCATCAGGATTTTTGTCCGAGTTTCGGGCAAATTATCCAGGGGAGTTTCGCGAATTTCAAAGGGTAGCAATCCGAGGTAAACTTTCCCTTCATCCCCTTCCGCACAGCAAACGGTGACTTCCTGTCCGGTTTTAATCGTTTCCGTGGCATTATTGCAACCCACGATCGCCGGAATGCCCATTTCTCGCGCGATAATAGCGGCATGGCAAGTACGACCACCTTGATTAGTAACGATCGCGCTTGCTTGTTTCATAATCGGTTCCCAGTCGGGATCCGTGCGATTGGTGACGAGAACTTCTCCCGGTTTAAAGTTGTTGATTTTATCGACACTGAGGATGACTCTGGCTTTTCCTTGACCGATTGCCGCACCTACACTCCGTCCCACTGCTAAAACGTCACTTTTTTGCTTAATTTCGTAGGATTTAAGGATATTAGCGGCTTTTTGCGATTGTACGGTTTCTGGGCGCGCCTGAACGATAAAGAGTTCTCCCGTGATCCCATCTTTTGCCCATTCGATGTCCATGGGGGTGTAGATTCCGCGCACTTGCGAGTAATGTTCCTCGATTTCGGTCGTCCAACGGGCTAAAGTGAGGATTTCCTGGTCATTAATGCAGAATTGATCCTGTTCTAGCTTGTTAACTCGGATATTCTTGGTTAGACGCGATCCTCCATCATCGTAGATCATCTTGATCGCTTTACTGCCGAGGCGTTTGTCGAGGATGGGTTTGTAGCCGTTTTTAAGAGTGGGTTTAAAAACTAGATATTCGTCGGGGTTAACAGCGCCTTGCACGACATTTTCCCCTAAACCGTAGGCTGCCGTGATTAAAGCGGCATTTTTGAACCCTGTTTCCGTATCGATGGAAAACATCACCCCAGAGGTGGCTAGATCTGAACGCACCATTTTTTGGACACCGACGGAAAGGGCGACGGCAAAGTGATCGAAACCGTTATGATGACGGTAGGAAATAGCGCGATCGGTGAATAAAGAGGCAAAACATTTATGGCAAGCTTCTAAAACTCCCCTCACCCCTTGGACGTTGAGATAGGTTTCCTGCTGTCCGGCAAAACTCGCTTCTGGTAAGTCTTCGGCAGTGGCGCTCGAGCGAACGGCCACATCGATGGAATGATAGAGATCATCGCCATAACGTTCACAGAGTCGGCGATAGGCAATAGCGATCGCATGACTTAAATCATCGGGGAATGGTGTATTTAAGATTAATGTGCGCGCTTGTTTACCTTTTTCTTGCAGGTTCTGCACATCGTTTTCGTCTAAATCTTGGAAAATTTGTCTTAATTGTGCGTCTAGTCCGGCTTTTTCGACAAAGTGACGGTAAGCGTAAGCGGTGGTGGCGAATCCTGTGGGGACATTAATCCCTTTCGGGGTTAATTGTTGGATCATTTCGCCTAAGGAGGAGTTTTTCCCACCGACTAATCCCACATCTTTACTATCTACTTCTTCAAACCACAGAATTAATGCTTGTTCTCTAGAGGTTCTCGCAACATCTTGTAGTAGCATCATAAGTATTTTTACCTCTGTACTTTATACTTTCAGTTTAGCGAGATACCATCTTCAAAAACCCTTGAGTTTGATATTTATTTACAAAACTCTTAATAGCAAACTCAGCCACTATCACCCTATCTCTAAAGGGTTTAATTGTCTAGCTTTTTATACAAAAATTAATACATTATTCAGGGATCTCAACAGTAATTTTCCTCAATGATAGCCTTAGTTATCTCAAAATAGTTACAGCATTTATCTCAATGGTGAGATAGGAAGTTTTCATTTTGGGGAGTCGGTCGTCAGCAGTCAGGAGTCAATACCAAATTAGGTTATACTTTTTTTTATGAGAAGGGCTGTAATTTAGCAATACGTCACCTTCAGTTTTAGGCATTTTCAAGGTCTGATAATAGTTCTTCTTCTGTTAAGTTAATCATCGCTACGCCAAAATCGGTCAATCTCAATAAAAAATTAACCCTATCCACTCCTAATAAATTGGCAGCCATACCCGATGAAATACGTTTCATCTCAAAGAGTTTTACTACCATAACCCAGGTTGCTTCTCTCTCGAATTCCTCGCGGGTTTTTTGAAGAAAGTCGGGTAAATTTTCAGGATAATTTATTGTGAGTTGTAAAGTCATATCTCCTGCTATATTTATCTCATTTTTTTAGGTTGGATTTCACCTAGTTTAGCTCCATCCAACCTAGATTTATTTATAGTTGTGTAATGGTGACATCAACAGTTGTAACCGTAGTTCCCAAACTGGATAAAGGAGGTTGAATTTCCTGTTCATTACCCACTACTAGAGTCACAATTTGATTCGGTTGTAGATATTGTTGTGCCACTCGTTGAATATCGGCAATTGTCACACCTTTTACCGCTTGTTGATAACGGAAGATAAAATCTTGGGGATAACCATAGTATTCATAGGTCATCAATCGCGATAAATTTTGAGCAGGTTTCTCAAACTTAAAAACAAAAGAATTGAGAATAGCATTTTTAGCATCTTCTAATTCTTTTGCGCTTACGGGTTGATTGCGAAGGCGCTCGATTTCGCCTAAAATTGCCTTAATAAAAGGTACGGTGGCATCGGTGCGAGTTTGACCTCCGGCAATAAATAAACCGGGATAATCATAACGACTATTCCAGACACCATAGACAGAATAAGCTAATCCTTGACGGGAACGTACTTCATTAAATAAACGACCACCAAAACCGCTTAAAATCTCATTTAATACCGTTAAAGCGGGATAGTCGGGACTATCCAAACGACCCCCAAGATGACCTAATAAAACGCTACTCTGGGTTAATTGGGGTTGATTGACGACAAAGACACCTTGAAGATTTTTTTGGGTTGCCGAAGGGGTGACAATTTTAGTGGCAGTTGCGGGATTTTTCCAATTGCCAAAAGTTTTATTGATTAATGCTTTCATCGACTGAGAATCAAAATCACCGACAATTCCTAAAATTATTTGGTCGGGACGGACATAGGTACGATAAAAATCGATTAAATCCTGACGGTCAATATTAGCTAAAGTGCTATATTCTACAGTACGAGCGTAGGGGCTATTATCACCATAGACTAGCTTGCGGAACTCCCGACTAGCAATATCATCGGGATCATCATTACGTCGGGCAATCGCCCCTTTTTCCTGAACTTTGGCTAATTCTACCCTCTGATTTTCAAAAGCTGGGGAACGCAAAACCTCGGCAAAGAGATTAAAAACTGTTTCTAAATCTTCACTAAGAGCGCTAAAACTAGCAGTTCCAGCGTTAAGATCGATCGAGGTTTCTACTAGGGCTGCTCTTTGTTCTAATAATTGATTTAAGACATTAGAAGGATGTTTTTCCGTGCCACCACTACGCAGCACGGTTCCAGTAATATCAGCTAATCCGACTTTTTCCCCGGATTCTAATCTTCCTCCTGTGCGAATCATCGCCGTACCACTCACTAACGGTAAGCTCCGATCCTCCATTAAATAAACCACCATACCATTATCTAGTTGATAGCGCTCGTATTGGGGAACTGTCACTTCAGGAAGGGGAGGAAAAGTTAAATCGGTAAAATGTCGCGGAGTTTGGGCAATTGCCGGGGAACGAAAAGCTAGGACACCTATCAGGGTGATAACTATTAAACCTAGCCATTGGAAGCGTTTTTTCATGATTATATTTATTTTAGGTGTTGGGTGTTAGGGTGTTAGGGTTTTAGGGTTTTAGGGTGTTGGGGTGTTGGGGTGTTGGGGTGTTGGGGTGTTGGGGTGGTCACTGCGTGCGCGTTGCGGGGGGTGATGGGGTTTTAGTTGAAATTCCCCCACTTCCCCACTTCCCCCACTTCCCCACTTCCCCACTTCCCCCATTTCCCCACTTCCCTATCTCCCCATCTCTCTATTTCGGTAAAATTCGGCCAATAGTGCGATTTTCGGGGGTAAAAGTCTCTTTAGCCACCCGTTGAATATCGGCTGCGGTGACAGCATTATAAGCATCTAATTGGGCGAATAAATTACGCCAATCGCCGGTTTTTACCTCGTATTCAATCAAGGATCGCGCCATGCCCATGTTAGAATCAAGACCTCTTAATAGGGCTGCCCGTAGTTGATTTTTAACCCGTTCTAATTCCTGTTCCGAAACCGGTTCATTTTTCAATCTTTCCAATTCTAAATTCAAACCCTGCGCTACTTCCTCCACACTGGCATTAGGAGCGGTAAGAGCATAGAATAAGAGCAAATTCGGGTATTTATCTCCCGGAAAGCCGTTAAATCCCTGAGCAGCGAGGGCAAGTTGTTTGTCCTCCACTAAAGCTTTATACAGTCGCGAAGTTCTTCCTTCACTCATTAAAGTGGCGATAACCTCGTAAACCGCATGATCGGGATGATTGAGGGCGGGACGATGGTATCCTTCTAAATACCAAGGCTGCGAGGCTAATTTTAGGGTAATTTCCTTTGTTTTGGTTTGGTCCGGTTCCACTACTGTCACCTGTGGGGGTTTTGGTTTAGCGGGAAAACGACCAAAATAAACCTTAGCTAACTGTTTGACCTGTTCTGGGTCCACATCCCCGGCGATAGCTATGGTTAAATTACTGGCAGCATAAAATTTATCGAAAAAGTTTTGGATATCTGAGGGTTCCAGATTGCGAATATCTCGATCGTAGCCGATAACGGGACGTTTGTAGGGATGGACAGTATAAGCTTGATCGAGAAAAGCTTCGATTAATAAACCCAAGGGGCTATTATCCGTCCGCATCCGTCTTTCTTCCAGAATTACGTCTTTTTCTTTGTAAAATTCCCGTTGGAACACTGGTTCTAAAAATCGTTCCGATTCCAAAGACATCCACAATTCCAATTTATTCGACGGGAAGCTGTAAAAATAGCTGGTTGCATCGGTGGAAGTGGTGGCATTTAAACCGACTCCCCCCTGAGTTTCGACGATTTGCCCGTATTCGTTGCGTTGGACGAATTGCTCGGACTCTGCCCTCGCTTGTTGAAATTCTGCGGTTAATTTAGCCACTTCTGCGCTTTTACCCGCTTTTTTGGCCGCTTGCAGTTCTTTGTCTATAGCTTCAAGGCGATCGAGGACTTTTTTCTCGCTAAGATAATCGGTAGTACCGATGGTTTTTGTGCCTTTAAAGGCTAAATGTTCCAAAAAGTGAGCAACTCCTGTTTTACCGTCCGGTTCATCGGCACCTCCCACGTCCGCATAGGTGACAAAGGAAATAACCGGGGCATCGCGATTTTCGAGGATAATGAATTTTATTCCGTTATCGAGGCGAAATTCGGTAATTTTTTGTTGAAATTGCTTAAGGTAGGGGGTAATCGATTGCACATCGGCTGATTGCTCTTTCGCTTGGGCAAGAAGGGGTGAGAAACTCCCAAAACCCCAAAACACAAGGAAAGCGAGCCAAAAGCCGATGAAAGCCCGATAATAGGGGTTATTTTTAATGACCATGGATAGTTTTATCAGATATCGTGGGAGCGAGAGATCGATCGCTATGTTCGATCTTAGCAGTCGATTCTTAGGAGAGGGGGAAATGGGATGCTTTTTTCAGTGATCAGTAAACAGTAATCAGTGGGGAAGTGGGGAAGTGGGGAAGTGGGGAAGTGGGGAGACCACTTCGTGCGCGACGTTCGGCGATGCTCAGTCGAGCCGTTGCGGGGGGAAGTGGCAATGGGGGCTTTTCGGTAAACAGTAATCGGCGTTGTCAAATTGAAAGATGATCCGAATCAGCACCGGAACTGAAATTACTTTGATAACAAGGATTGCATTGCATCTTTCATATTCTGATCTGACAACGCCTCTGATAACTGATGACTGATAACTGATGACTGATAACTGACTCCCGACTTTTAGACAAAAAATCTCTCCCTAAAGAGGAGAGAAGTCAAAAAAGCACGAATAACAATGGGTGGGAGGCGGTTTTTATAGGTCGCCCCCACGAAAAGCTAGTAGGAAAATGACAAAGGGGCCAGCTAACATGATTAGCGCCACGAAGGTGAGTTGAAAAATAGGTTCTAAATTGAGAGCCGCAAATAATTCCATGATGTCTCCTAACCTGTTTACAATGATTTTAAGGGCTAATCTGGTCAAAACCATTGTCTATAATACAGGGGATGATTCGCTGGTTTTCCTGATTCGATACAAAAATACATAAAGTTTTGTTGCAATTCTGAATTTTCCCGCTTTCCTATTTCCTTCCCACTAGGGGCAATCTCAATGTTCAACTCTCTGGCCACATCTCCCAACTCGTTAACCCAGATTTATACTGGTTTTCAGGCACTCTCGGATCCCCTGCGACTGCAAATTCTGCAACTTTTGCGACATCAGGAATTATGCGTTTGTGAATTGTGCGACCATCTCGATATCGCCCAATCTAAATTATCTTTTCACCTAAAAACCCTAAAAGAAGCCAATTTAGTCCGCAGTCGTCAAGAAGGTCGTTGGATCTACTACAGCCTAAATCTATCTCAATTTCTTCTCCTAGAAGAATATCTATCCGAATATCGTCGTTTTGCAGCCCTCGTCCCCGCTCGTACCTGCGGGGAAAATCAGTAACCAATCAAGATTTTTAGAAATATTAAAGCTTTATAAAAGGCTTTTAACCTTGACATATCAACTTTTTTTGATATACAATCGGGTTATTCGATCGATTGTCTGTTATGCCGAAACCCTTCTCGATCGCGCCTTGGAGCCAAACTCGCTCATCTTTTCGTCTCTTAAAACGGTCAGGTGTGCGGGAATGTCTAGCGGAATGTTTGGGGACTTTTATCCTCATTTTCGCGGGAACAGGGGCGGTAATGGTCAATCAAATCAGCAATGGTGCAATTACCCATCTCGGTATCAGTATGGTTTTCGGTGCGGTGGTAGCGGCCCTGATTTATGCTCTTGGTCATATCAGTAAAGCTCATTTTAACCCCGCCGTTACCCTGGCCTTTTGGACAAGCGGCTTTTTCCCGAAATCTTGGGTAATTCCCTATATTATCGCCCAGTGTCTCGGTGCGATTCTCGCTTCTGCCACTCTTGTACTCTGTCTGGGCCGAGTGGGAAATTTGGGCGCAACTCTGCCTTTACAGGGAAATTGGGGACAAGCTTTCTGTATTGAAACCATTCTCACCTTTATTCTCATGCTAGTGATTTTAGGCTCTGGTTTAGACCGTCGCGCCCCTATTGGTTTTGCTGGCATCTCTATCGGTTTAACCGTGGCCCTAGAAGCGGCCTTTATGGGGCCGATTACTGGTGCCAGTATGAATCCAGCGCGTTCTCTGGGGCCTGCTTTCGTGGCAGGAATTTGGCAACACCATTGGGTTTACTGGATAGCACCGATTTTAGGCGCTCAATTAGCTGTAATTATTTACGGCCTACTATCCGATGGTTTCCGAGACTTAAAATAAATTCTGCTTGTTGGTAATCATGATCCAATCGACTCACAAACCAAGAATTCTTTTTCTGTATGGCTCTTTGCGGCAACGTTCCTACAGTCGTTTATTAGCAGAAGAAGCTGCCAGAATTATCACTGAATTGGGGGCAGAAGTGCGCTTTTTTGATCCCCGTGAGTTGCCGATTTATGGCAGTGTTCCCGATACTCATGCCAAAGTACAGGAATTGCGAGAATTAAGTCAATGGTCCGAGGGTCAAGTCTGGTCATCTCCCGAACTTCACGGTAATATTAGCGGCATTATCAAAAACCAAATTGATTGGATTCCCTTAAGTATTGGTGCGGTTAGACCTACCCAAGGACGCACTTTAGCAGTCATGCAAGTAAGCGGAGGTTCCCAATCTTTTAATGCGGTTAACACTCTGCGAATTCTTGGTCGTTGGATGCGAATGTTTACTATTCCTAATCAATCTTCTGTGGCTAAAGCTTATCAGGAGTTTCATGAGGATGGCACGATGAAAGATTCCCCCTATCGAGATCGAGTTATTGATGTGATGGAGGAACTTTATAAGTTTACCATTCTCCTGCGAGATCAGGTAGATTATCTGACTGATCGCTATAGTGAAAGGAAGGAAAAAGCGAAAAAACGGTGTTAGGGGTTGGGTGTTGGGGAAGATGTTTCTTAATCCCTATCCCCTATTCCCTATCCCCTATCCCCTATTCCCTATCCCCTATCCCCTATCCCCTATCCCCTATCCCCTATTTCCCTATCCCCTATCCCCTATCCCCTATCCCCTATCCCCTATCCCCTATCCCCTAATTAGATTTCTAGGAGTTAAAATCATGAAAAAAGTTATGTTTGCCTGTAGAAAAAATTCCTGTCGTTCCCAAATCGCCGAGGGTTTCGCTAAAACTTTAGGCGCGGGTAAAATTGCCGTCACCAGTTCCGGATTAGAAGCGGCCAAAGTTCACCCCGGAGCAATCGAAGTTATGCAGGAAATTGGTATCGATATTACTGACCAAACTTCTAAACCAATTAGGGATTTTAATCCCGAAGATTACGATGCCGTTATATCCCTATGTGGTTGCGGTGTCAATCTGCCGGAAGGATGGGTTTTACAGGAAATTTTCGAGGATTGGTTAATTGATGATCCCGATGGTCAAACCATGGAAACTTTTCGCCGAGTTCGCGATGAAATTAAGGCTAAAGTTGTCGGATTAATCGAGCAATTAAGTTAAGGAGTTTGACAGGTATGAATACTATCAATCTGGAAATTTTGGGGACAGGTTGTAAAAAATGTCAGCAGTTAGAAGCTAATGCTAAATCGGCTGTCACCGCTCAAGGTATCACCGCTCAAGTATCCCATATTACCGATCCGATCGAAATTGCTAAACGGGGTGTAATGTCCACCCCCGCTTTAGTAATTAATGGTAAAGTGGTTAGTAAAGGTCGGGTTTTATCCCCCGAACAAATTCAATCTTTATTACCGCAATAATTCTCTTTTTTCGGGGTAATATAATTATGTTTGACCCCTTCTATCCCTTTGATTGGTTAGCGACGCAATTAGTAACGAGAATCTTTGGTTTATCCCTTGATTATTCCCTCGGTTCGTCGCTACGTTTCTTCTTCTACGATGTACCAAAAGTTCTGACATTATTGTTAACAATTAGCTTTTTTGTGGGAACTTTGCAAAGCTTTCTCGATCCGGGTAAAGTCCGTAATTTCTTGGCAGGAAAATTCAGCTTTTTGGGTAATATTTTGGCGGGTTGTATTGGTGTTATTACCCCCTTTTGTTCCTGTTCTGCTGTACCGTTATTTATTGGTTTCCTAGAAGCGGGTGTCCCTTTGGGAGTAACCTTTTCCTATCTAATTTCTGCCCCGATGGTTAACGAAGTGGCGGTAATTTTACTTTGGGGTTTATTCGGGTTCAGAGTGACTTTATTGTATATTGGCTTTGGCTTAATTTTAGCGATTATTTCCGGTTATATTATCGGTCAATTAAAACTAGAAAAATGGGTGGAACCTTTTGTCTGGGAATTACAAAAAAGTTATCAACCTCAAGAGGAAGACGAGGAACTAGCTCTGACTTGGAAACAACGTTTTCAACAGGGACAATATCAAGCGGTAGAAATCTTTAAATCCGTGTGGTTATATGTGGTGATTGGTATTGCTGTGGGTGCGGTAATTCATGGTTATGTTCCCGCCGATTTTATCGCTAATTGGGCAGGAAAAAACAATCCCTTTGCTGTGCCTTTAGCAGTGGTGATGGGAGTGCCATTATACGCTAATATTGCGGGAGTTTTACCCATAACGGAAGCACTGGTTAGTAAGGGCATTCCCCTGGGTACAGTCCTAGCTTTTACTATGGCTGTTACTGCCCTATCTTTACCGGAAATGATTATCTTGAGAAAGGTGTTAAAAATCCCCCTCTTAACAGTGTTTATCTCCCTTGTCACCGTCGGTATTATCGGGGTGGGTTATTTGTTTAACCTGTTAGGAATTTGAGCCTATCCCTTCGGTGAGAAAAATAATAAGGGGAACCACAGTTGATGAAGAATATCTTCATTAATCCGACGCACTGCTAACCATTCCAACATATTAGAACGATGGGAAGTGGCTACAGCGATCGCACTGATATCATTTTCTTCTGCTGCCGTCAAAACTTCTAATACAGGTGTTCCTTGTCGCACTTCGCTCTGTACTTGCAAACCGAGTTTTTCTAGTCGCACTTGCACCGATTCTAATTGCTGACGGGCATCATTTAAGCGACATTCGGTGACACCGGGATCGCGACTGATATTTTCCACTACCCGGAGGAGAAGACATTGCTCAAAAGAGCCGGGGGATCGAGTTTGAGCGTATTTTTCTATCTGTTCAATTAGATAAATCGCGTCGGGACTGCCATCGTAGGGAATTAATAAATGTTTCCAGAGATGTTGACAGCGCAGGGCCAATTCATCGTGAGTATAAACTGATAATAATTGCGGTCGGAAAATCAGCAGCGGAATATCGGTAATACCTGCGATCGCTAAACTGGTACTACCGAATAATTTTTCTTGGACAGCACCGCGCATGGGATTTCCCATCAAAATCACGTCAATAGAGTGATTAGCGAGGACTTCCCGCACGGCATCCACGGGACGACGGTTAGAGATTTCGACAATAACTGTCATACCGTCGGGAATATTTGCTAAAGCTGGGGCTAATTTTTCTTTGGCCGCGTCAATTTTCGCTTGATCTACGGCAGCGAGGGTGGGTTGTTCCCAAACCGGAATACTGTGGAGGAAGATAACTTGTTTTAAGCCGCTTAGGGCTAAGTGTGGCACACAATGGACAAGACGATGGAGACCATCGAAAAGATCTGTACAGATCAAAGCGCGCTCGAACATAAATTAACCCCTTGCAATTCGGTTATTCTTCCCTAAGAATAGCTAAAAAGGTGAAGAAATGCGCCCCGCATCCCTAGCTCGTTTCCGGAGAAACCCAGCCGGAGAAAGAGGTCGCCCGCAGGGGTGAAATGAGTTATTGGGGAGCCCAGGGATTAGAATCTAGACCCCACTGGTGTTTGAGAAAAGCTTTGTACATATTTTCTCTGACCATCATTTGTTCGTAGAGCTTGATCAGGAAATCCTGCGCTTGCTCCTGACTCATTTTTTCTACCTGAGTCTGAAAAGAACGAATGTTGAACTGTTGTTCTAAGGAAAGTTCGATCGGTTGAGACATGGTGTTCCTCCTTGATGAAGGCAGTGGTTGATAACAAGCGAGATCGGTGATTGGTAGCACCTTTTTTAACTAATGTAACAAATACTTGACAAAGTGTCAATGTATCTGTAGAGAGGGTTTTGCTTTTTCCCTCCCGTTAGCTAGGATACCCTGCCGCCAAAAGGAAAGAAGCATATAATGATACATTTAGCAAGAGTTTTAATAAAATTTTGCTTACTGTGAACAAATACTTAAGTAGTTATACTTATTTTTTCCATGGCAGCCCGGAGCGAGAGAAAATATTTGACAAATTGTGTAAACATTCTGTAATAATCGAATAGAGCGACATAAATCGGGTAAGTTGAATGATTAGCCCTGTTAACAGCTAAAAAACGTAACCCCTAGATTCCGTCCCTCTCGTTGAAATCGTTAAGGATAGTCGAAATTGACGGCCACAGCCGCTATCGTGCAGAAACTACAAGCTTATCGCTGGGAAACATCCTCCTTAGCTCTGTTTGCCTTAAAAAAATCAGCATACAGGCACGGAATGTCGCACAAGTTTTTACATCAACCTATACTTGGAGGAATCCATCATGTCCGTTCGTCTATACGTTGGTAATTTGCCCAAAGAATCCGTCGAGCGCGAAAAATTACAGGCGCTTTTTGCCGATGAAGGGGATACGATTACCACTAAAGTCATCAAAGATCGCAAAACTGGCAAATGTCGCGGTTTTGCCTTCGTTACCGTCCCTAGCGATGAACTAGCTGACCAGTTTATCGAAAAATACAACGGTCAATCCTTCATGGAAAACCCGATCAAAATCGAGAAAGCTCTCCCCCGCAGCAAGGGAGGTAAAGAAGAAGGGGAAGAAGCAGAAGGCACAGAGGCAAGCGTAGAAACCCCAGAAAAAGTCGAAAGACCGACTCCGAAACCGACGACGGCAGCACCGCGCAAATCCAGTGGCGGCGGCAGCGGCAAAAAACGCAAGGCTGAACGGGGTGGCAGTAGTACCCCGAAAGTTACCAGCGATGGTGACGCTTTACAGCCAGATCCCCGTTGGGCCAATGAATTGGCTAAACTCAAGGAAATGTTAGCAGCTCAGGCCACTAATCCCTAATTCCATTGACAAGAGGGCAACGGATAGCCGATAACTAAGAGGTTCAAAATATCGCTTTTAGGAATGTGCATCATGACAGCAATCGATCCGGTCATTCTCATGAAACAGGAGGTCGGTAAAGCGGCCGCTAATCTAGTTCAATCTAATTCGGTCGTGGGATTGGGAACTGGTTCAACGACGGCCTACGCGATCGAATATCTGGGCGCTAGACTGCAAAGCGGGGAAATCAGCAATATTGTCGGGGTTCCTACTTCTTTTCAAGCGCAAGTTTTGGCTAGGAAGTACGGAATTCCCCTCACTACCCTCGATGTCATCGCAAAGATGGATATCGCTATCGATGGGGCCGATGAGGTGGATCCCCAGAAAAATCTGATTAAAGGCGGCGGTGCTGCCCATACTCAGGAGAAAATTGTCGATAGTCTCGCCGATATTTTCGTCGTGGTAGTGGATGGCAATAAGCTGGTGGATAAGTTGGGATCGACTTTTCTTTTGCCGGTGGAAGTGTTACCCATGGCCATGACTCCGGTGATGCGAAAATTGGAGGCACTCGGTGGTAAACCTTCCCTGCGCATGGGAGTGAAAAAAGCTGGCCCCGTGGTCACGGATCAAGGCAATTTAGTTATCGATGTTAAATTTGATAGTATCGATGATCCGGCTGATTTGGAAAGAACTATTAATAATATGCCGGGGGTTTTAGAAAATGGTTTATTTGTCGGGGTTGCTGATCTAATTCTCGTCGGTGAAATTATCGACGGTAAGCCGGTAGTCCGCGAGATTAGGTAGGATTAATTATTCTGAAGCTAATAGTGAAACAGGCCTGCGGCCTGTTTTGTTATTATGGGTGTATACAGACAAAGAGCAAAATAAGCTAGGTTTTACCGGACACATCGTTAGTGAGAATCGGGTCAATCAGAATTCCCTCAAGCTGGGGAAGGGAGTTGATATCAGGATGACTACATCTAATCCCATTCTAGCCAAACTATTGGCCATCTTATTCGGTTTAGTCTTTGCGACACTTAGTATCCCTATGATTAAACAGGGATATGAAGAATTGAAAAATGGCCAAGATAGCCTAAATTGGCCAACCACAACTGGAGTGATCATTTCATCAGAGACAAAGAGTAGCAGTGGAGAAGATTCTACTATTTCCTATCATGCTAATATCCAATACCAATATACCATTGGTGGAAAGTCTTACTTATCAGATCAAGTGTCTTTCGGAGAGTTCGGGAGTAGTGATCCAGAACACGCTCGCTCGATTGTCCGACGCTACGAGAAAGGACAGAAGATAAAGGTATATTTTCACCCTAACTATCCCGATAAATCCGTCCTCGATCCGGGGGTTTCTTGGGGTTCTTGTATGATCTTGGTGGGAGGTGTAATGTTTTTTATGGGGAGCATTATTACTCTATCTGATGTTTTTATTGCGCCGAAATTACAACAAAGACGCACACAAGCACTTCAACAAGTCGCCGCCAATTTAGCAATGACTTTTCAGGAGGAAGATGTAAATTTATCCAAGCAGGATTTCTGTCGATTTCCTTTATGTCGGCATAATTATCCCCATCTTAGAAATATCCTCAGCAAGTACGGAGAAGATAGGGAAACTATTCTATTTGACTATAATTTTACGACTGGTTCTGGAGACAATTCTCATACCTACGCTCAAACGGTAGCAGTTTTCCATACACCCAGTAAGAACTTACCAGAATTTACACTCCGACCTGAAAATGTATTCGATAAAATCGGAGAATTATTTGGATCACAAGATATTGATTTTGAATCTCACCCCGATTTTTCTAAATTTTACTGCTTGCAAGGACAGCCAGAATCTGCTATCCGAGAAATCTGGAACTTTGACACCTTACAATTTTTTGGGCAGAACCATGGTTGGTACTTGGAAGCTAGTGGTGAATGGTTAGTAATTTATAAATTAAACCAAACAATTAAACCAGAAGATATGAGAAATTTTCTAGAGCAAACTACCGAGATATCGCAGCTATTTACTGAATGAGTAGCTTTAGTTTATAGTTAAACTGCTGAGGTGACTAGAGAGTGAAGAGATAGGGAGAAAAACCTGATAACTGATAACTGAATATGGCTGAAGGCTGGTGGCTATAGGCTAATAAAAAATCTGTCCCTTTTTGACAGAAAATATCTGGGAAGATTGCAACCAACGGGACTCAAACGAACTGAGATGAGTGGTGGTAATTAAAGTTTGAAAACGGTCTTCGATCGCATCTAATAATTGATTTTGTCGATCGATATCTAATTCCGCTAAAACATCATCGAGGAGTAGTAGGGGAGGTTCCCCGATAATCTGCTCTAATAACTGTAATTCCGCTAATTTCAAGGCTAAAACTAAGGTTCTTTGTTGTCCTTGGGAACCGTAGGATTTAGCGGGGTTTTGGTTAATTAAAAAATCCACTTCATCCCGGTGCGGACCGACTACCGATGTCCCTAGCTGTTTCTCTGCCAAACGACGGGTTTCAATCTTATCTAAAAAAGCCCTTTGTACCCCATTGACATCATCTTCTACCCAAGGCACATTAGGAATATATTGTAATTCTAAAAATTCGGTTTTTCCGCTAATACTTTCGTGCCATTTTTGGGCTAAAGGAATTAATCTTTGCAGGACTCGCGCCCTTCTTCTCGTTACTCTTGAACCAGTTTCTGCTAGTTGTAAATCCCAGAGTTTTAGTTGGGATAAATCCTCATAAACTTTTCCCTCTAATTCCTGTTTACGAATCTCTTTTAAGAGGGCATTTCTTTGTCGTAAAACCTGATTATATTGCTGTAAAATATGAACGTATAGGGGTTCTAATTGAATTAATAAAGTATCTAACCAATCTCGGCGAGCTTCCGGACCACCGCGCACTAAATCCAGATCGAGACTAGAAAATTGTACCGCATTAATCACGCCCAAAAAATCGAGATGACGGCGCAGGGGTTGACGGTCGCGGATCACGGTGCGACGACCGGAAGAACGGAGAATTAAACTTAATTCTGATGCTCCATAAAGACGATTAACCCTAGCAAAAATTCTCGCCTCTGATTCCGATTCTAGCACCAAATCCCGATCCTTGCTGACTCGATGGCTCTTGAGAGTGGCCAAAAGTTCGATCGCTTCTAGTAAATTGGATTTTCCCTGAGCATTATTGCCCAATAATATTGTTTTTTTGGACTCGAATTTTAGCATCTGTTCGGCATAATTTCTAAAACTGTGAAGGTGCAGGTGTTCGAGATACATTGCAATTTGGGGGTTAAGTGTTGGGGGTTGGGGAAGTGGGAAGTGGGGTGTGGGGTGTGGGGTGTAGGGTGTGGGGTGTAGGGTGTAGGGTGTGGGGTGTGGGAAGTATAAATAAAAATAATCTCCTGTCTCCTGTCTCCTGACTACTGATTACTGATCACTGATTACTGATTACTGATTACTGATCACTGATCACTGATAATGGCAGCGGTTGAGGGTTAAGTGAATTTGCTATAATTCCCCTTGACAATCAATATTTTATAGTAGCTTTTACCTTGAAAATTCCTTTTTTGCCTTTAAAACAGACTGAAAGTCTATCTAAACTCGCTTTGATTGCTATACTCGCTTTTGATGCTTCTGTTTCCCTCGCAGGACAATTTCCCGATGGCAGAGTATTTTTTGAGAGTTCTCCCACTCTGGTTAATTTCTCCGCTACTTTCCAATCCGTGCGTACTTGGGGGGCAAAATACTATCTTACCATCGCTCTACCGCCGTCTCTCGGGGCACCCTTGGGTAAAGTAACCCTACAACAGCAGCCTAATATTCAAACTATTGCTTTTCTGGTCGATCAAACCTTTGCTTTTCTTGGCGATCGCAATCAGCGCGGCGAAAAATTAACCCTAAAATCCACTACTTTTGACCCCAATACTCAGACGATCACGGTCATTTTTGATCCTCCTGTCCCCCCCGGTAATACCGTTTCTATCGGTCTGAAACCAGTACGAAATCCCGATTATGGTGGTGTCTATCAGTTTGGAATTACTGCTTATCCCCCCGGGGACAATTCTCCCGGATTAGATATAGGTGTCGGACGTTTAGCAATTTACGATGCTGGCGATCGCTGGTAGGCTGTTCCGCGTCTAAAAACAGTAATCAGTGAACAGTAAACAGTAATCAGTGAGCAGTAAACAGTAAAAAGACAGTAGGAAACTTCTATTTAATACTGCACACTTAAAAATTCACATCTGATCACTGATGACTGATCAATAGGAATAGGTGCAGCCTTAAAACGAAAACTGTAACCCCTAAATTATCATCGGCAAAAGTTCCCTGACTTCGTTGTCCATTTGAAGTCAGGGATTAAGCGTTTGCTTGACATAAATGTATATCTCGACAACCCCAGAGTCTTATGATTTCCACCCTAACCCTTGAAGAAATCAAAACCCTAGTCTATCAACTTCCCCTCTCAGAACAAATTTCTCTCTTAGAAGACCTCGAAGACAAGCTAGAAACCCTCACCCTCATGAAACTAGCAGAAACAGGCTTTCCTGAATGGAACGACCCAGAGGAAGATATTTACAATGTCCAACCCTAAAGCTGCCGAAATTTGGTTAGTTCGCTTTCCCTTCAGCGACCTTAGCACCACAAAACTCAGACCCGCGCTAGTTTTAGCTGTACATCGAGAAGAACAAATCATCCTGGGAATCTTCTCCAAAATCCCCCCTGGAGAGTGGTGGGAAACTTGGATATTGGTTAGGGAAGGACATCCCAACTTCTCACAAACAGGCTTAAAAAAGACCTCTGTAATCAGAACTGACAAGATTGCGACGGTCAACCATTCCGTTTTTCAATCCTAAACTAGGCATTTTACCCTCAGACATCCTAAACCAAGTTCAAACTGCCCTCAAAAAATCCTTAAATATTCCCTAGCATTGATTTTATCCAATGATTAACTTTCCTAAAGCGATCCCAAAGACTTACTTAAATTTCCCCTGAGCAATCCAGAAAGCTTCATTACTATACTACTATACAACTAAACAATCACTCAAATCTAATTCTCCGGAGGCTTTTCAATCATGACATTAGTAAAACTGATATATTTTGCGGGGGGGGTAAGAAAAACTTATTAAGGGTTGCGATCACTTCCTCTGCTATTGCTGTTAGTACCCTAACGATAGTACCTGTTCAAGCAGCTATTATTAATATTAATTCTGTAATTAATGATACAGGTAATCCAATTGTTCAATTTTTTTCAGCAGGAGATTATCAAGTTGATTACATAGGAGTAGCAGATGGGGGTATGTACGATGCTTGGAATGCTTGGGGGACTGTTCAAGGATGTGATGCTAATGGAGCAAACTGTCAAAATGGATGGGTTAACAATTACTCGATTAGCTCTAGTGAGTTCTCCATTAGTCAAGGAACTGGCACCTATGCTACACCAGCATTAGCACTTGCTAATGGTCAAAATACTGCCTTTACGTTGACGGGAGATAGCAATGTTTATTTATTTATTGGCGATTCTTTTTACAGCGATAATATTGGAGGAGTTTCATTAAAAGTAATGCCTATTTCAAATCCGCCTGTTACTTCCGTTCCCGAAACCTCATCAATTCTAGGGTTACTGAGTTTAGGAGTATTAGGAATAGGTGCAGCCTTACATCGAAAACTGTAACCCCTAAATTATCATCGGCAAAAGTTCCCTGAATTCGTTGTCCATTTAAAGTCAGGCATTAAGCTTTTGCTTGACCCAAATTCGGAATTGTTTTAATGCCATTGCACTACCTATTTTTTGACTATTTTGTAGCGTTTCTGGAATTTTTTCTATTAGATTAAATTGAGGAAATAGTCGGCTTTGGCAAGCTTCAACATATTCTGATCCTTGCAAAACATTGATTTCCAGTCTCTCTCCATTATATCGCCACAATTCAGGAACACCCAATCGCTCATAATTATTAAATCGGGTTCGCTTAGTAATATCAATCTCAATTGCTAAATCGGGAGGGGGATCAATAGCCAGATCAAGTCGCTTTTTTCCCCTGACAGCAGCACAATTTTCGATATAAAAAGACTCATCTGGTTCTATTCCTTGATCCATTTGCTGATTTTTAAAGGTTGTCGATCCAGCGGGTTCATAGTCTAACTCTAATTCATCCAAGAGAACTTTAACCAAATCACCGATTAAAACTTTGGTATTTTCATGAATAAAAAGAGGAGTCATTGCTTCTAAAGTTCCCTGACTATAAGATAGACGAATTGACCGTCGATCTCCCAATTCGTCAAGAATTTTTTCATAATCTTGCCAAGTGAGTGAAGTTAACAACAGGCGGTCGCCTGGGGTAACAGTTAGTTGTTTTAATGCTAATAACATCAGAATTTGTCGGCTCAGTTGTTATGATTGGGCGGTTTAGTCAGTATTTAACTTTTTTCTACCTTAGACTATATATAGCAGTTTTCATCAGAATGAGGCATGGGCAAGGGGCTTAAACTCTTTGTTGGCAAAACTTGTCGATACCTCAGTAACGTGAAACGCGCTATATGCAAGAGGTCTAGTAAACAGTGAACTGAAAACTCCAATCTGATCACTAATCAAGGAGAACTTCCCACCTCACCCTTGAGATAACCGCCTAACTTTCCCGTCTGAGTTTTAGAAAAATTTAACTTTATTCAATCCATGAACATCTGTTCAGATGTTATACTAAAGTCAGTAAAGAAGTTCAGAGGTAGTAACCATGATCGCTGTCACCACCATGAAATGTGCTTGTGAATCCTGTTTGTGTGTAGTATCGATCGCCGATGCCATCGAAAAAAACGATCAATACTACTGTTGCCAAGCTTGTGCCGATGGTCACGTTAACGAAAAAGGCTGTGGACACAAGGGCTGTGGTTGCGGTTAAATTTAGTTAGGGTTTGCCGAATAAATCTAAAAACCTTTCAGCAAACCCTAGTATTGGGAAGAAGGGGAAAGTATCGGAATTAATAACCGATCGGGAAAAAACATGGCCATAGAGAAAATAGCACCGGTTTGCGGGGAATCCCATCACCAAGAGGGGAAATTCCAGAACTTGCAGGGATTAGAACTAGAAAAAGCCCAAAAAATGGCCGAATTTTTCAGCCTTTTGGGGGATGCCAACCGCCTAAGAATTCTATCGCTTTTAGCCAAACGAGAATTATGTGTTTGTGATTTAGCCGACGATTTAGGGATGAGTGAATCGGCCGTATCCCACCAGTTAAGAACCCTAAGAGCCTTAAGATTAGTTAAATACCAAAAACAGGGACGGAGAGTCTTTTATCGTCTTGCCGATCATCATGTTCTTGACCTTTATTACGCGGTCTCGGAACATTTAGAAGAGCCAGCGGACGAGGATTAAAACAGTCCCAAAGCGGGTAAAACAAACTGTAAGAGCAGAGAACCAATCCCCTGCACCATTTGGTCTAATTGAGCGTTGCCACCACCCTGTTCTCGCGGTTTTAGGGCGATTTCCATGCCTTTAATAAAATTCTCTGCCGCTTCGTAACCGGGGGTGTTACCTTGCTGTTGAAAGAGAGTCGAAGCCATTTGAGCGTCCTGGGCTGCTAGCGCATTTTGTCCCAGACGATAGTGAGCCATGGCCCGGGCCAGATAAGCTGGAGCATATTCTGAGTTAATTGTCAAGGCCTTATTAAAATTTTCTATAGCGGCGCTGGTGCGTCCCTGTTTTCCTTCCACCATTCCTAGTCCGTAGAATAGTTCAGGAGTACCGGCACTACTGGGAATTCCCACCGCACCCTGTACATAGGCAGTGTCTAGTTTGGTGTTGTCGAGGTTAGCATTATTGAGATAAGTACCTCTTAAATCCGCACCCGTCAAGATTGCCCCGGTTAAGTTCGCTCCAGTGAGATTAGCACCAAAAAGAGAGGCGCCGGTTAAATTTGCCCCACTCAGATCCGCCCCACTTAAATTAGCTTGACTAAGATTGGCCCCGACGAGATTGGCCCCATTTAATTTTGCCCCAGCTAGATTCGATTGCACTAACCCCGAACCGCTCAGATCGCATTGGGGACATTTTCGGGTGGATAATAATTGCTGTAGATGGTTTAAATCTTCCGTCTGACCAACTAGGGACAAGTTAAGGGGAAGACTGAGGACGAGGGTGAGGGCGATCGATTTGTACATAGTTGAAAAATAACTCTATTTATTATTATTGATAATAACCATTCGATCGGGGCTAATCGCTGAACCAGATTCTGCTTGAGAAATCAGCCCTTGTCCACTAAAATAGAAGATTAGAGGCTCTTAAGGTCAGAAGAAGCGACAAACGAGATTTGTTACCTTTTCAACAGCAGGTTTTTTAGAGGAATTTCCCTATTTTATAATGACTACTCTACACGGTAATTGGCTGATTCGTTCGCAAGATAGTGTTTTTTTTCTTTGGGGTGAACAGTGGCAAGGGAAGGAATCAAGTGAAACAAAGGAAAATCATCCTTTTTGTCTAGAATCAGGGCAATTATCCCAATTTATCGAGAAATTTTCTCCTCAGCTTGACCGCTATTCTCCAGAATCAATCAAGCTCAGTTTACCTAGTTATTCCCCCCCAAGGAAAAAATATTTTTTACCGCTGCTGTCGGGGCAAATTCTCGAACCCACGGCTAAATCCTTGTCTTGGCAACCATGGCAGGTATCGGGATTAACTTTTTCTGCGGGGATGATAGTGCGGTTATGGGAGAAATTACCCCTAGCTAAGGCCGAATTTATCGGCAATGATCTACGATTTTGGCTGTATTTGCACCGTTGGAGTTTAGATTTATTAGCAAGGGGGAAATTTTTAGCGGGAATAAATCAAGGTGAAAGTTGCTGGTATCCGCTGCTAGATAGTACCATCGATCGCACTCGTTTAGCTAAGTTTATCCAAACCATCCCCCCGGTTTGTCTTGCCTATCAAGAAAATAGCGAACCACAAATAATTATTCTCGATTGCTTGAAAAATATTGTCGATGCTCGTTTGCGACAAAAGATAGATAGTGGTGTTAATATTTCCCCCTCATTGATGGTGAAACCCTGGCTACAATCTTTAAGCGGTGATCATCATGACATTGCTTTAGAAGCCAAGAATTTACAGCGTCTAGAAAATGCTTATAATAACTGGGTGTTTCCTATCCAAGAAAGTTTAGTTAATGGCAATAATCGCCAATTAATCGAGAATCAATACCGTGTTTGTTTATCCTTGCAACCTCCCAGTCTAGGAACAGTGTGGAAACTAACCTATTATTTACAAGCGTTAGATGATCAAGAATTTCTCATTAGTGCCAAGTTGATTTGGTTAGAGGGCAAAGAAAGTTATCATAGTTATCAAAGAGTTGTCAATAATCCTCAGGAAATTCTCTTAAAAGGATTGGGATTAGCGGCGCGATTGTACGAACCGATTAGAATTAGTTTAGAGCAGAGACACCCGGAGGAATGTTCTCTTGATTCGATCGAAGTTTATCAGTTTATTCGCTCGATCGCTTGGCAATTGCAAGAGCAGGGATTAGGGGTAATTTTGCCAACGGGTTTAACTGCTGGTAGTAATGAACAAAGATTAGGAATTAAGATTGCTGCCACTGTCACCCCCAAAAAAGGAGAAAGATTAAGTTTAACCAGTTTATTAAACTTTCAGCTTAAATTAGTGGTAGGGGAACAGGAAATATCGAAAAAAGATTTTGATAAGTTATTAGAGAAAAAATCGCCAGTGGTGGAAGTGGGAGGCAAATGGTTAATCCTACAACCAACCGATGTCAAAGCAGCTCAGGCAATTTTAAATAATACCATCGCTCCCCTTAATCTCTCGGTGGAAGATGCTCTGCGCTTGAGTTCAGGAGATAATAATCTAATTGCTAAACTGCCGGTAGTCAATTTCCAAGCGGAGGGAGCATTAAAGGAATTAATTGATAATTTAAATAACAATCAAGGGATTCAATTAATCAACCCACCGCGGGAATTTCGGGGGGAATTACGTCCCTATCAAATCAAGGGAGTTAGTTGGTTAGCTTTCCTAGAAAAGTGGGGTTTAGGTGCTTGTTTAGCCGATGATATGGGTTTAGGAAAAACCCCGCAATTAATCGCTTTTTTACTAGCATTAAAAGAACAGGATATGTTAGTTAATCCTGTGTTAGTGGTGGCTCCCACTTCTGTGGTCAATAACTGGGAACATGAATTAAGAAAATTCGCTCCCACCCTGGCTGTTTTTGTGCATCATGGTGAAAAAAGATTAAAAGGTCAAGCTTTTGCTCAAGAGGTAAAAAATAAATCGGTTGTTATTACCAGTTATCCTTTAATCTATCGCGATCTGTCCAGTTTAGAAGCAGTACAATGGCAAGGTTTAGTTTTAGATGAAGCTCAAAATATTAAAAATTCTACGGCTAAACAATCCCAAGCAGTGCGAAAAATACCCGCAGGATTTCGGATTGCCTTAACGGGAACTCCCGTAGAAAATCGCCTGACGGAATTATGGTCAATTTTGGATTTTCTCAATCCCAATTTTTTAGGAACTCAAACATTTTTCCAGCGTCGTTTTGCTCTTCCTATTGAAAAATACGGCGATCAAGAATCCCTGCATAATTTACGTTCCCTTGTCCGTCCCTTTATTTTACGGAGATTAAAAACCGATAAAAATATTATTGAAGATTTACCAGAAAAACAGGAAATGAATATTTTTTGTGGTTTATCGAAAGAACAGGGACAACTTTATCAACAATTAGTCGAGACAACGCTCCAGAAAATTGAAGAAACTCAAGGAATTCAGAAACATGGATTAATTTTAACCTTGCTAATGCAACTAAAACAAATTTGTAATCATCCCGCCCATTTTTTGAAAGAAAATAGTTTAGAAACCAGTCAAAGATCGGGAAAATTATTACGTTTAGAAGCCATGGTAGAGGAAGTGATAGCAGAAGGCGATCGAGCTTTAATTTTTACACAATTTGCCGAGTGGGGAAAACTCCTACAAACCCATCTCCAGAAAAAATTAGCCGAGGAAATATTATTTCTCTCCGGTTCTACCAAAGCAAAAGATCGGGTAGAAATGATCGAGCGCTTTCAAAATGATCCCCAGGGACCAAAGATTTTTATTCTCTCCCTCAAAGCGGGGGGAACAGGATTAAATTTAACCCGCGCTAATCACGTTTTTCATATTGATCGTTGGTGGAATCCGGCCGTAGAAAATCAGGCCACCGATCGCGCTTTCCGTATCGGACAAAAACGCAATGTTCAGGTACATAAATTCATCTGTACGGGAACCCTAGAGGAACGCATTAATGAGATGATCGAAAGCAAGAAACAATTAGCGGAACAAACCGTAGATGCTGGAGAAAATTGGTTAACAGAATTAGATACCGATCGCCTACGAGATTTATTATTATTAGATCGATCGGCAATTATTGATGAAGAAGAAACCGATTAGAAGCGAACCACCTGATAAACCGTGGAACCATTCTCAAACAGGGGCTGATAGTAGATACCGCTACAATTGTAATAAAGCGTATTGTCAGCCGTAATTGTGGTGCAGCCGTCGGGAAGATAGGTGACAATTGCGCCGATTGGAGGGGCCACCACCGTGTAGGAACTACCGCTAGGCTGAAGATAGATGCCGTCCGAGTAAATGTAGGAAGTGGAACCCACATAGACGGTATTGTAGTAGGGGGGGAGAGTAGCGATCGCTGAACCGATGACTAGGCCAGTGGTCAACCCCACCCAACCCCAACCCGGGGGGACGTAATAACCGCCACCGTACCAACCGCCACCACGCCAGTAACCGTTGCGATTATCGTCAATAAAGTCCTGACGGTTCTGTTGGCGATCGCTAACCTGCTGCTGCCGTTCACCCTGTCTTTCCGTGCGTTCCCCTTGACGGGTATCGGTTCTTTCGCTGCGTTCACCCTGCCGTTCTTGTTGACCGGTTTGCCGTTCACCCTGTCTTTCCGTGCGTTCCCCTTGACGGTTTTGTTGACCGGTTTGCCGTTCACCCTGTCTTCCAGAAAAATCTCTGGAAGGTTGGGAACGATTACTAAAATTCCCCCTGTTTTGCAGATCACTACTGCGGCTAACCCGTGGGGAAGCTCCACCACCGCCACGACTACCACCACCACCGCCACGACTACCGCCACCACCGCCACCGCGAGCGTCCACATAATCCGTTACCAGTAAACTTGTACCCAAGAGGAGGGCGGCAAGAACACATAAGTTTTGACGTAAAGATCTTTTCATAACCCGGACTCCTTGATTTTTTTATTCGCCTTGGCTGCTTATCTTCCCAGATTATTTTCTGCAAGCGTTCGACGGTTTCTGGTGCCAAAAAAACGCTCTCCTGTTTCTACACGAACTCTGGCGGGAACATTTTCGATAATTTTGAGTAAAGAGCGAGAGGGATAGCTACAATGGATGTGTAAGGCTTTTGAGAATGTCCCGATCAGAACAGAATCGGCTTAATTCTTCTGAGAACATCCTGGAGCAACTGTTCTGGACACTTACCGATAAAGCTCGCTTTTCTCGCTCGGAAGTCCAACGCTCGCAGTTGATCTACCATGATAACTCCTGTCACCGCCTCTCCATCTGGAATCTTGACGTAGAAAGGGTTCTGGCGTTGCGTATTGCTCACCGGGCAGACAAAGGCAAAACCAATCTTGCGATTAAAATCAATAGGGCTTACCACCAGTGCTGGACAATTACCCATTTGCTCATCGAAAATTTGGGTCTGAAACCCCGTCGTTCTACGACGGCTTTACCGTTAAATATTAACACATTTACGAAATATATGCTAAAATGTGAGACATGGAAAAAGCCTATTGGTTTCGATTTTACCCCACACCAGAACAAGAGTCGCTATTGCGGCGCACTTTGGGCTGTGTAAGATTGGTTTACAATAAAGCTCTCCATCTCAGAACACAAG
>NZ_SFBY01000483.1:0-3521 GCF_007095505.1 Microcystis sp. M_QC_C_20170808_M3Col | reverse complement strand
AGGTGTAGATAGCCTTGAATAGAGGTTCCTTCTAGGTTCAAAAATTTGTCAAGTATCATAAGTAAAATACTCTCGTTTTTGGGTATTCTATCAAATCTTAACTCTATTGTCTATCTTTTAGTATTAACCTGTTTGTGTCTTAAGTCTTTCCCCGTATGGATTTCAGCTACTTTTAGGCGTAGGCATTCTCATCGAATTTTATTTGAAGTTAATTATTTGCATAACAATTACCGAAGAGCCACATTTTCAAAATTATCCGACAACCAGCGAACTTTCCGCAAAATTCGCTCTTGAATGATAGGAGCGAGTGCTTCTAAATCAGCGATTGCTTCGTGGCTAAATTCTACAAAGTAAGCCATTACCAGTTTAATCCTAATTTTTTGGCTACTTCCTCGGCTGAAACCCCCTTTTCTCCTACTTCAGTCCGTCTTAGAGAGTCAAGAAGTTGTTGCTTAACTTCAGGTTTGACTTCTTTGTCTTGGTCAGGAGCGAGTAAGATAGATTGGATGGTTTCGGCAACAGTTTCTTGAATGAGGAGCTTGAGTTCTTCAACGGTTAGCTCTTTAACTTGCATATTTTTAACTAGGAGAGAAGAATAAATAAACTACTCCTAATTTTGGCACTAAATTGGCTATTTGGGATCTTCTCGACCTTGTGTGATCATCAATGCTTTGTCTCGTTCCAAGGTAGAACCTCTGGAAATGCGTTGCCAGGGAGACCCTAGCAACGAGGTGATAGTGGTTTAATAAGCGAAAGGAAAAAATAAACCCCCTCAAGATTGAATGAAGGGGTATTTATGGTATTTTTAGAGGCAATTTAGCCTACTTTTGTGGTTTCTTTTTCGGTGGATTGGGAGGGTTTTAGTTGGCGCTTGAGGGTTGAAGCTGCGTTGGAGCCGAAAGTGATGATACTCAAACTGTTATTTTTTGTACTGTAGATTTTGTGGTTATTTCCTTAGGATTTCTAAACAATTGACCTTCATTTTGGTAGAAAACTTCATAATCCGGAGTCAGTTCAAGACGTAACTGTTTCCATAAACTAATTCCTTCTTGTTTAAAATCCGTTTCAGCTTGCTGATTAGGAAAATCTGATAAAGGTGGATAGTCTTGATTCAAAGTCTTATCGTAAGTATCCTGCCATGCGTTTAAACGTTGAATGGTTGCTTGACTTAATGGTAATTCTTCAGGAGCAATGTTATCAATTTCATCTACTCCCCAAAGTGGGTAACTTCCATAATCTGCCCAAAGTTTGATTCTGATTGCCATAACTATCATTCCTGAATAAGTTTATTAATTAATCGCGTTGGAGTTGGATTAGCACTCACTAAGTAACCATTATGACTAATTTCTAGAGAAACATACTGAATAATTCCATTGATTTCTACTTGATAAATTATGCGACTTTTTCCTTGTATGCCAATAATTTTTCCCTCACTAATAGCTGTTACAATTAAATCGGGAATTTGTTCTTCAGTAATACCTCTCTGGAGAAAATCTTCTCGATGATTTTCTAGAATATGCAGCAATCCAGAACCTTTGTCACCTGCTTTTCCAGTTTCTAGAAAAACAATTTTCCCGCTAGGATCTTGAGTAATTATGATAATATTTTCTGGGGTATGTTTGATTGCTGCTTTTTTAAGTTCAGCAATCAGGAGTTTTTTCTGATCGTTGTTCGGATTCGACCTCATTGCCGATTATAGCTCAAGATTGCGTAAGTTGATCTAGTTTACTCATCCCTCAATTATACAATAAAACCCCCTCAAGATTGATTGAAGGGGCATTTATGGTATTTTTAGAAGCAATTTAGCCGACTTTTGTGGTTTCTTTTTCGGTGGATTTAGAGGGTTTTAGTTGGCGCTTAAGGGTTGAAGCTGCTCCTAGTGTTCCGAGGGCGAGGAGGCCGAGGATGGAGGAGGGTTCTGGAACTGGAGCTTTTTCGGCTTCATAATCTGTTATCTTGCTTATTGTAGTTACATCAATTGGATTAGTTCCAACAAGTGTATTAACTGTTCCACCTCCTACTCCATTATTGCCCGTAAAATCTATCATTCCATTCATAGTAGCACTAGGATATTCGGGATCTGATCGACCATTAAATTCAATTTTTGTAACTTTCCAATTCTCTCCAAACATAACATGATTGATAGGAATTTTTTCCGTCATCCATGGCAATCCTGTATTTTTATATTTTTGGTACCTCTCATTTGCATCAGGACAATTACTATCTACATATGTAAACTTAATAAAACTTTCTTTGTAGTCAATAGGATCTTTTTTGATGATAAAATCAGCTTTTGAAGTTACCATATCTAAAACATTATTATTTGCATCTTTACATTCTGGTCTTCTGGCTAGATAGGTGGAAGTTCCCATAAAGTTAAATGACCCTACTAGGCTTACAGCTTTAACTGGGGAAGCTATTACAAAAGTCATGACTGAGGTAAGACTAAATATAGCTAATTTTCCAATGTGAAATTTCATAGAGGTGTCCTTAAGTGTGATTGTTCTCTCTCCGCCCTCTCGCAGCTAGGTTAAGCAACAACCCAACCCAACACCAAAGGGAGATAGCAGAAGCATACACACTCCCCCCCCCACAACTGTATCAAAAGCTACAATTTAATAAATCTTTATATTTCTCTCCCTAGCTTAGGGGTTGACAGAGCAGGGAGTTTCAGGTGTTTTCCTTTGTTTTACCCCTTCTCAGACGAACTATCCTCTTCCTTGAGTTATTGTGGCGCGGTCTGTCGGATTCGCCTTTGCGTTCATCTCTGTCTCGAGGTTGTTGAAGCGGATTCTCTATTTTGTTATAATTAGTCTCATTCGTTCGGTTTTGGGAGGGGAAAATATTCCGACACTTGCACAACTCTTACAATGTTATACCCTATCTTGTTGGGCAACAAGGTTTTATTTACCAATTAACTTAATAAGATTGGATGAGCGTACTAAAAATATTTTCATGTTAATTGGTGAAGGTATTGAGATTGAAATTAAACCTAATGGACAATGGATAAAATGAATCAAAAACCTAATTTTAAAACTATGACCTCTCAAGAATTAAAAAGTTATGTATTATCTCATCGTGATGATGACGAGGCTTTTTATGCTTATGTAGATAAGGTAAATGAAAGAAAAGATCGAGTAGTTTATCCACCTTTAAACTCCTTAGAAGATCTAGAAAAATATCCCGAAGTTATTGAACAAATGCGTCAAGATTCCCGTCATAATTTTCAGCAAAATGAGTTAACTTAGATACAGTGTGATCGCACTCTCTCGCAGTCAGGTCAAGCAATAGCCCAACCCAACACCAATGGCGGACAACAAAACAATGCACATTTTCTACTTCGGGTCTGCTGAATAATGGTAAAACCCTTTTAAAATAAAGCTTTTGACCTGTTAAAGTCCTATGTTCATGCTGCGAAAATAGGATTGGGACTTTCAAAAACCTTGCATTATCCTTCTTGTAGTACATCGCTTGGTACAAAAAACAAGGGCAACAAAGCCTGAAACGACCGGCTACTGACT
>NZ_SFBY01000482.1:0-27116 GCF_007095505.1 Microcystis sp. M_QC_C_20170808_M3Col | reverse complement strand
TTCGAGGTTTTCTCTTTGTTCCCCTGTTAGATTGACTTTATCTCGCCGACCTCTTCCCATTAAAATGTCCTCTGCTTGTTCGAGCTATTGCCCTATTTTAGCTGAAACAGTCCACTAGTGAGAAATACCAACCGTGATTCATTATCTTTCTCTGGTGTTAATTTTACGTCGATATGCTACACATTCCCCCCCCCCACAACTGTATCCTAAGCTACATTTTTATAAATCTTTACATTCCTCGCCGTCAGGCTTCTTTAGCAAGGTTAAGAGCGATCGCATTCTATCTCTAGTAGTCAACAATGCCGATGACAAGAGCTAAGTTAAGATTGAGGGGCATTCAGTTGTTAACTCATGTAATTCTTGAGTAGGGCGAAAATATGACGACACTACTTGTACAAGCGACCTCGGCTCCTCTGATGATTGATCTTCCTTGGATTATGCCGATGACGGAGGAGCAGTTTTATCAATTTTGTTTAGCCAATCGAGATTTACGCATTGAACGCAGTGCCAGTGGAGAAGTGATCGTTATGCCTGCTGCTTTTTCAGATACGGGTAATCGCAATCTTAATATAGCCGCTCAACTTTGGAACTGGTCAGAACTAGATGGGACAGGGCTTGGGTTTGATTCTAGTGCGGGTTTTACGCTGCCCAATGGTGCGACTCGTTCACCCGATGCTGCTTGGATTAAATTAGAACGCTGGAATGCTTTAACAGAAAAACAAAAAGCCTCTTTTGCCCCCATCTGTCCCGATTTTGTCATTGAATTAGGTTCTGCTAGTGATACAGTATCCAGTTTGCAGAAAAAGATGGAGGAATATATTGCCAATGGTACTTTATTGGGTTGGTTAATCGATCGCCAAAATCGCCAAGTCTATATTTATCGCCCCCATCGAGAACCGGAGATTTTAAATACTCCTGAAACCATTAGTGGTGATCCAGAATTGCCGGGGTTTGAGTTAGTAATGGCTAAGATTTGGTGAATGCGATCGCTTCGGACTCCCGTTATGAATTATGAATTGGGAAGTGAGGAAGTGGGAAGTGGGAAGTAGGAAGTGGGTTTTTAAAGTTGGATTGGGAGTTAATCATACTGTTAAAAAAGGATTTAGTATCAGAGGCGACCGGGATTTTCCCACAACTCGATCGAATGTGCTATCATTTTGAGCAAGTAGAGTAAGTCAGCCTAATTCAACGACGGTGTGTTGAAGCGGAGGAACCGAATTTGGGGCGCATTTCAGTCAATGAAAAGGACATCTCTCAGTCCTAGCCCGTCAGCTAACTTCGTCGGCATTGGGGGAAGACTGAAGGGAAACAGAATAGGAGATATTCCTGCAAATATTCTGACTCTTTCAGGATTCTTGGTTGGTACTGCTCATTATCTGTACCTCGATCCTCATATAAGGGTAAATAACATGAATATTGCGGCTATTTTAGTCGCTGCGCGTGCCACAGGCAGGCAAGCGAAAGCTTGGCTGTTCAAGGATGTGGTACTGTATCCGGCGATGGGTTTTATCGGTCTGATTACCCTCTGGTGGATAATTGCGACTTTCCGAAGTGAATTGATGCCCAATCCTTGGCAGGCCTTGACTAGCAATCTCGATTATATTCTCCATCCCTTCTATCGTCGCGGTCCGGGCAATCTCGGCATTGGTTGGCTATTACTAGCCAGTTTGCGACGCGTCTTAATTGGTTTTCTGTTGGGAGCATTAGTGGCTATTCCGGTCGGGTTTCTCATCGGGCTATCCCGGCCGGCTATGCTCATCCTCAATCCGATCATTCAAATTCTACGCCCCGTTTCTCCCCTAGCTTGGCTACCCATCTCTCTAGCCATGTTTGGAGTCGCGGAACCCTCGGCCATTTTTGTTATTTTTATCACCTCCCTCTGGTCAACCATGATTAATACAGCCCTAGGAGTCGGTAGTGTACCCAAAGACTATATCGATGTGGCCAGAGTCATAGAAATGCCCAAATATCGCCAGATTTTTAAAATTATCCTCCCCGCTAGTTTGCCTTACATTTTTACGGGATTGCGCTTAAGTTTAGGAATTGCTTGGTTAGTCATCGTAGCCGTGGAAATGTTAACCGGAGGTGTGGGAATCGGGTTTTTTCTTTGGGATGAGTGGAATCGCTTAAACCTTAGTTCCGTCTTTCTGGCGGTGATTGTCATTGGCGTTACCGGTTTAATCCTCGATTACCTAATTAGCCGTTTACAAGTCCTTGTCACCCATCGTCCCGCTAAACCGGGCAGTTAATACCATGATTCCCCCCATATCTAGACGTACCTTCCTTCAAGGATTGGGGACGACCCTGGTTACTGGTAGCCTGACTGCCTGTACTATCAATGCCAGTCGCAACCCGACGGGATTAACCGAGGCAGCCCTGGCCGTAACCCCGATTATCGATCCGAAAACCCTAGAAAAACCTAACCTCACCGTGGGATATGTCCCCGTCAATGATTGCGCCCCCTTCGCGGTTGCCTGGGAAAAAGGCTTTTTTCGCAAGTATGGACTGAATGTCACCCTCAGTCGGGAAGCAAGTTGGGCGAATTCCCGTGATGGGATTATCTTCGGACGCTTGGACGCTTCTCCCGTGGTCTCCGGGGCGATTACCAATGCGAGGACGGGGGCAGAAGGGGCGCGGGTTGCCCCTCTGTGTGGGGCGATGACTATTCATCGACACGGCAACGCTATGACCATGAACCGGCCGATGTGGGATTTTGGCCTTCGACCTTGGCGAGAGTATAATGGCGATCTTCAGCAAGCGGGCAAGCAACTGCACGCCTATTTCCAGAGTATCCCCCCAGAAGAGCGCATCTGGGCAGCAGTCTTGAGTTCCTCCATCTATGAATACTTCCTGCGTTATCTGACGGCATCGATGGGCATTAATCCCATTGAGGAATTTCGTCTTTTGATTATTCCGCCACCGCAGATGGTCAACAATATGCGTATTGGCACAATGCAAGCTTATATGGTGGCCGAACCCTGGAACACTAGGGCGATTACTGGTCACGAAGGGGTCGGTTTTACCTTTGCCCAAGGACGGGAAATCTGGCAAGGACACCCCGATCGCATTCTAGCGGTGATGGAGTCTTTTATCGAAGAAAACCCGAAAACCTATCGCTCTTTAGTCAAAGCGATGATTGAAGCTTGTCAGTATTGCGATCGACCTGAAAATCGAGAGGAAGTAGCGACGATCATTTCCGGGCGCTCGTTTACAGGGGCAAAACCACAATTGACCCGCCCCGGCATTGTTGGCGATTACAACTATGGCGGTTTCGATGATCGAAAACGTCTGGTTAAGGACATAGCCACGACAATTTTTTTCGCCATGCCCGAGGATATTGCCAAAGCCGATCACGATCATTCTACCTTTCTCTGGCAATCCGAAAGTCTTTGGTTAATCACCCAAGCCGCTCGCTGGGGACAGATTGCTGAAATACCCAAAAATGCCGAAGAAATAGCCAAAAAAGCTTGGAGAACCGATTTATACCGTCAAATCGCCGACGATATGGGTATTATTTGTCCCAGCGAGGATTATTACGTCGTACCAGCAAGGTCTTTTATTGATCAAAAAGCTTTTGATCCTAGCGATCTCGTTGGTTATCTCAATAGTTTTGAAATTCGCGCCAATTTACCTCAATTCTTTTATTTGCAGGGATAATTATTATGGCTCAATTCTCCTCTGTTCCTAACTCGATCTCAGGTTCCTTTTCTGGGGAGGAATTTTTAGAAATTAAAAATATCGTTAAAGCTTACCCTAAAGCTGATGGCAGTAATTTTGTCGTTCTCGATGGGGTCAATCTGACTATTGGTTCCCAAGAATACATTTCGGTGATCGGTCATTCTGGTTGTGGCAAATCGACGCTTTTAAAAATTATCGCTGGTTTAGAACAAGCCTCCTCGGGACAGGTCACTTTAGAAGGAAAGTTAATTCGTCAACCGGGGGCCGACCGCATGATGGTTTTTCAACATTATTCTCTTTTGCCCTGGTTGACAGTGCGAGAAAATATTCGTTTGGCGGTGGATGAAGTTCTTAAAAGTGCTAGTAAAGTTGAAAAAAATAGCCTTGTTAATGAACATTTGGCTATGGTGCATTTAACGGCCGCTGCTGATAAATATCCCGAAGAAATCTCCGGCGGAATGAAGCAGCGGGTGGGCATCGCTCGCGCTTTGGTAACTCGACCGAAAATGCTATTGATGGATGAACCTTTTGGGGCTTTAGATGCTTTAACTAAGCGAAAATTACAACAGGAAGTTCTCAAAATTTGGGAGAGTCACCGGCAAGCGGTGATCATGATTACCCATGATGTAGATGAGGCAATTTTTATGTCCGATCGCATTGTTTTAATGACCAATGGGCCTCATGCTAATATCGGTGAGATTTTAACAGTCCCTTTTCCCCATCCCCGGGATCGTCACGCCATGCGAGAAACTCAAGAATATTATGATTTGAGAAATCATGCTCTCGATTTTCTAGAGCGTTATTTTACAGCGGATGAATAGGTGGTGAAAAAAGTGAGATTAACCTAGAGTCGCAACTCTGAAATCAGGAGAAACTAGGTTAATTTTTTATCTCCTCAACTAGATTGAATATAACGCTGTTCTATATTGTTGCCCACGGGAAATCCACTCAACACCGATAGAACAGCGATAACTAATCATCCTATTAAGATTGGCTCAAGGTAGCCAATTCTGAGGCTAAAGGATCAACCCGGCGTAAATTTGCCCCTAATGCTCTTAATTTACCCTCTAAATTATCGTAACCTCGATCGAGGTGATGGAGTCCCTGCACAATAGTAGTCCCCCGGGCTGCCAATCCCGCTACCACCAAAGCTGCCGAAGCGCGTAGATCCGTGGCCATCACCGGCGCCCCAGATAGGAAAGGCACACCGCGCACTAAAGCCACATTTCCTTTGACCTTGATATCTGCTCCCAGACGCTTTAATTCGGCCACATGACGCAGACGGTTTTCAAAAACCGTTTCATTAACCACACTACTGCCCTCGGCTAAAGTTAATAGAGCCATAAATTGGGCCTGCATATCCGTGGGAAAACCGGGATAGGGCAGGGTTTCGATATCGGTGGCTTTTAAGTCCTTAGGGATAATCCGCAGACGATTAGGACCATCTTCCACCACTTCCGGACCGATTTCGTGCAGTTTGGCAATTACCGAAGCTAAATGGCACGGAATCACGGGATAAAGACTTATTTCTGAGCGGGTAATCGCCCCGGCTATCAGTAAAGTTCCGGCTTCAATGCGATCGGGAATGATACTGTAATCGGTACTGTGCAGACGGGAAACTCCCTCAATGACAATTGTATTGGTCCCAGCACCGCGAATTTTTGCACCCATGGAAACACAAAAATCGGCTAAATCAATCACCTCCGGCTCTTGGGCCGCATTACCGAGAATGGTTTCCCCTTCCGCTAAAGTCGCCGCCATCATTAGGGTTTCCGTCGCTCCCACACTGGGATAATCCAGATAAATATTCGCCCCTTTCAGACGACCATTACCTTTAACGCGGGCGTGTACCATGCCACGATCAATTAATACATCTGCACCCATTGACTGGAGACCCCTAACGTGCAGATCCACCGGTCTGGCCCCAATGGCGCAGCCGCCGGGGAGGGGAACTTTTGCTTCTCCTAAACGGGCTAAAATCGGTCCGATGGCGAAAAAACTGGCCCGCAACTGGGAGACGAGATCGTAGGGTGCTTGAGCTTGTTTGAGGTCTCTGCCATCAATCTCTAGTCTATCTCTGGTGCGACGGACTTGCACGCCCAAGGCCGAGAGAATTTGACTCATCCGCTCGATATCGGCCAGGGCAGGTACATTACTAATCTGGCACTGGTCGGAGCAGAGTAAAGCCCCCGCCATAATGACTAGAGCGGCATTTTTGGCACCACTGATCTTGACTTCACCCTTGAGAGAGTGACGACCTTGAATTTCTAAATAGGGATGCTCGGTATCGATGGTCATAGGATCATTCATTTATCTTGGTTGGCAGTCTTGGCTAAGGATAGCTTCGGCAAAATGACACTGCATTTTATCAGATTTTTGAGGAAATTATTGGTGATTCTACCCCGAAAAGCGATTTTCGTCTTAATTATCTGAACCATCTTGACTTATGGATTGTCCGATAGTATAATAGAAGATTGTGAAAGAAAAATGCGGAACTGGCGGAATTGGTAGACGCGCTAGATTCAGGTTCTAGTGTCTGCAAAGACTTTCGGGTTCAAGTCCCGAGTTCCGCATTATCTCCCTCAAGACGTGGTTGTTTAGGGTAGGCCTAGCGGGGTGAAAAATCCTATTGGCTATAGTCTTGATCGCTCTCCTGTAACGGCTATGATTAGCAGTGTTCAAAACCCTTTAATCAAGCAAATTCGCAAGCTACACCGCACTAGAGAGCGACAGGAGCAGAATTTGTCCTTAATTGAGGGAACGCACTTACTAGAGACAGCTTTAGCGGTGAATTGTTCCCTAGAGACAGTTTTTTATACTGAAAAGTGGCGGCAAAGACAGGGAGAATTAGCGCAGAAGCTTCAAAATCAAGCCAAACGAGTCGAGATAGTTTCCCCGGAAGTCCTCGCTTCCCTTGCAACAACGGTTAATCCCGATGGTGTTATTGCCACTATTTCCCGTCATCACCTTCATCCAGTCCCCCAAAATCCACTACAATTGGGCTTAGTTTTGGAAAGATTGCAGGACCCGGGCAATCTCGGCACTATTATTCGCACTGCCGTGGCTACGGAAGTACAGGGTATCTGGTTAAGTCTCGATAGCGTCGAAATCGATAATCCCAAAGTGATCCGCAGTTCCGCCGGGGAATGGTTTCGATCGCCCCTGGTGGTAGAATCGGATTTATCGGCTTTAGTGAAAAAATATCAAGCAGAGGGGGTAAAAGCGATCGCAACTTTACCCACAGCCACTAAAAACCATTGGGAGATTGATTTTACCCGTCCGACTTTAATATTATTAGGCAATGAAGGAGCCGGTTTATCGCCCCAATTAGCGACTTTAGCTGATGAAACGGTGAAAATTCCCCTCTTTGGTGGTGTGGAATCTTTAAATGTTGCGATCGCTACTGCTGTCATCCTCTACGAAGCTAGAAGACAATTATCGGTAAATAGTTAAACCAGACAAGAATTAGAGATTTATGTATTCTCGTTTTCTGTCTCCCAATCTAAATCATCTAGCATCTTCAACAATAAATCGATGAATAGGATAATTGCCCCACCCTCCTCTGGTTTAGGATCGATGAATCGATGAGCGTAACGATTACGAAAAAGCTTCATTGTACCCGAATATAAATCACGGTATGCCTCTAATTCTTCTGATGGAAGCTTATCTTTTTGTAGAGATTTATTGCTTCCAAAAATTAGGTTAACAATACCATTACCCGTGGCTTTTTGATTAATATTATCTATATTTCCCAGTTTCCTCATGCGGTCTTCTAAAACCACTGTCGCATTGCGAATCCCAGTATCCCACGCTTTTGGATTATCTCCACCCGCACTCACAGAAAAACGGACTCTCTCCCATAGTTCGGAGTCTAAATGTTCAACTTCAGTCAAGGGAATTAGATGAGGAATAGCCGAGCGATCGGGTTCAGCAAAGTTAGAATCAACCGCTTCATAAGCTTTTCCTGTTAGAGCGCCCTTGTATTGATTTGAGTCTTTTTTTTGCCCCTTAATATAACGATATTCTTCTAATATATCGAGCGTTGCGAATGTGACAGGAGGACAGCTATCAGAACCCTTGTAACCAACCCAACCATAATCTGTAAGATTCCTAATGTACCAAATACTGTCCTCTTTAAGATTACCAGCCCGTACTTGTTCAACTATCTATCGCAAAAGGTCTTTTTGTTTTTCTGTTAAACTCATATTTACGCCTCGAAAGCTCAACAACAGTACCATTATACCATATACTTTTGATTTTCTGTTCCCCAGTTTTCGAGTAACGGGAATTTGCTAAAATCGACCTTTATATAAATCCCTCGGATAGGTGAAACTGTTTCTATGAATAGTGCAATTTGAGACAGTCAACCAATTTTTTAAGTAGGGAGGCACAATTATTTGTAGGATGGGTTAGCGGTAGCGTAACATAATCGGGCGTTGGGTTTCATGCTTCAACCCAACCTACGTTCATCTTATATTTAATTCCACCCACCCACTTACACTTCCGTTTTTTTGGCAGATTTTGGCGGAATTTGCTCGGCTGTTAGGGTGACAATTTGGCCATCTTTGAAAATGCTGATAGATTCTCCTAAGAGGCGGTGTCTCTCAATTGCTTCTGCGATTGCGACTCTAACACCTGTATCGATTTTCTGATGCAGTTCCGTTAAGGTGGGTTCAGTCATTTTGGTTTCTGGTAATGATTCGGAAGGTGTCTGGGTTATAAATAATAGGAGGTTGATTAAATCCTGATGCGGCAACTAAGTGTGGCTCATCCCCAGAATTATCATAGATAACCCAAGTATCGCACAAAGGTAAATACAACTGCATGAGGTTAATACGCCCCCGCTCATAACGACGACGAACCACATCTTCAGGAATATTATGACCGCCACTGGCTACTCTTCTGTGAACTCTCTCTAAAGCTAATTCTGGACTTTGTAGCCAAAAATAAATAAGATTGAGCCTATAGCCAGAACTTTGACAGTCTCTCAAAAAACGGTCAAAATATCGGGCTGCCAGGGTGCTTTCAAAAGCAAAATCTATTCCTTGGCACTTCAGTGTCACCAGCCTTTCTAACATCAAGCGTCCTGCTTGGATAGCAACCGACTCAGGATTAAAAGGTGAGAGTCCGGCGGCAATTTCATCGGCGTTAACGTACTCGATAACGCCTAAAAAGTTGGGTAAAAGTTTTTTAGCGACGGTGGTTTTCCCGGAACCATTGGGGCCACCAATTAGATAAACATCAGACATGAGGGAAAAGCTCGTCCTCCAGATTATTTTGACGCCAATTCAAAAATGAAACGCATCAACCTCAAGAGTTGACATAAAAAGGCTCATCAGGTACTGTCTGATCATTAACAACAACAAATCAGACCCAAAAATGAGCCGCCCACATCTTAACATAGAACAAAGAAACTTGCTCTACCAACTTAGTCAAGAGGGAAATTTATCTCAACGGCAAATGGCCGTCTGGCTCGGATGTTATCAAAGCACAATATCACGGGAATTAAAAAGGAATCAAAGTTCTCTTGGCTGCTATCTACCTGACACAGCACAAGCTCAAAGCGAGACGCGGCGAAAAAATGCCAAACAACCCTTTAAAAATGTCAGCAAGGCTACCTTAGAGTTGGTGAAAAAAGGATTAAAAGATTATCATAGTCCCGAACAAATAGCGGGTCGTCTGAAAAGAGCCAGTCAAGAATCTCTCAGTCACGAAACTATCTATCAAATGATCTATCAGAACTATCGAGACTGTGGAAAGTATCAAGAATACCTACGCGGCCAGACGAGGAAAAAGAAAGAGTCGAAGTGGAGGAAAAAGTAAGCGTGGAGGGATGACCGGGCGTGTAGATATCTGCGAACGACCAGCAATTGCTGACCAGAAAACCGAAATCGGTCATTGGGAAAGTGACACAATGATTGGAGGAAATCATCTAGGAGTTCTCGTTACTCATGTGGACAAAGCCTCGAAATTTTTAGTAGCAGGATTAGCCAAAAACAAAACCGCATCGGAAATCAACCCTTGTCACCGAAAAACTTTTCCAAGAGATTCCCCCTAACAAAAGAAAAACCTTTACTTGTGACAAGATCAAAGAATTTTGTGGACATCAAGAGTCTCGTGAAGAAACTAGGAGCATATTTTTATGAGTGCTACTCCTGATCATTCTTGGGAGAGGGGATTAAACGAGCATACCAAGGGACTGTTAAGACAATTCTTTCCCAAGGGAACGAATTTGAAAATTGTTAAGCCAGAGGAGGTAGAAAGAGCCGTAAACTTAATTAACAATCGTCCTCGAAAATGCCTTGACTATCGTACACCGAATGAGGTATTCTGTGAAGGTAGATCAGACAGTGATGCAATCCAGACTTGAATTGCCCCCTGAAAAATCCTGTATTTTTTAACAAGTCAGACTAAATCTTTCCAGGAGGAGTTTAAAAAGTTCCTTGGCATAAGTTGATATTTGAGAGACGAAAATATAGAAGCAGCTGATTATTTACTAACCTACTTTTTTTAATTTTTAACGGGTTAGGGCTGGGATATACTGAAATTGTTGCTTATAGATCACTACTATGGGACGTTTAGCGCTGATCAGCGTCACTGACAAAACCGGAATAGTTGACTTTGCCCGTCAGCTAACAGAAGAATTTGATTTTGAAATTATTAGCAGTGGAGGAACCGCTAAAACGCTCCAATCGGCGGGAATTCCCGTGATTAAAGTGGGAGAATATACAGGATCTCCTGAAATCTTGGGCGGAAGGGTGAAAACTCTCCATCCTCGCATCCATGGCGGTATTTTGGCTAGACGGGATTGGGAGTCAGATTTAGCGGAAATGGAGGCTAATCAAATTCGTCCTTTTGATTTGGTGGTGGTTAATCTCTATCCCTTTGAACAGACGATCGCCAATCCTGATGTCACCACCGCTCAGGCGATCGAACAAATCGATATCGGTGGTCCGGCGATGTTACGCGCCGCAGCTAAAAATTTCGCCCATTTGACTGTCATCAGTAACCCGAAGTATTACGAGCAGTATTTAAGCCAATTACGGCAAAATAACGGCGAAATCTCCCTGGAATTCCGTCAAAAAATGGCGGGGGAAACCTTCGCTTTAACCAATGCCTACGATGGTGCGATCGCATCCTATTTCGCCAGCTTAAACGGGGAAACGACTCGCTTTAATTTGGCAGGAAATGCCCTGCAAACCCTCCGTTACGGCGAAAATCCCCACCAAAGTGCCAGTTGGTACGGCAGCGGTACAACGGCTCAAGGTTGGGCAAAAGCGACCTTATTACAGGGAAAAGAACTAAGTTATAACAATTTAGTCGATTTAGAAGCAGCCCGCCGTTTAATCGCCGAATTCGGACCAGAAGAACCAGCCGCCGCTATCTTGAAACACACTAATCCCTGTGGAGTGGCGATCGGTGGTAGTTTAGTGGAAGCTTATACTAAAGCTTTTAATGCCGATTCTACCTCCGCTTTTGGGGGTATTGTTGCCCTAAATCAAGCCATAGATGAAGCAACCGCTAAAGAATTAACGAAAACCTTCCTAGAATGCGTGGTTGCCCCCGATTGTAGCCCGGTCGCCCGGGATATTCTGGCTAAAAAATCAAAAGTAAGGATTTTAACCCTACCAGATTTAAGTCAGGGGGAAAAACAAACGGTAAAAGTTATCGCCGGCGGTTTTCTAGTGCAAGCATCGGATGACGTGATAGAAACCCCGGACGAGTGGCGCGTGGTGACAGAAAAACAACCCACCCCCGCACAATTAGCGGAATTACTGTTTGCTTGGAAGGTATCTAAGCACGTTAAATCTAACGCTATTGTGGTGACAAAAAATCAAACTACTTTAGGTGTTGGTGCGGGGCAAATGAATCGCGTTGGTTCGGTAAAAATTGCCCTCGAACAAGCGGGAGAAGCGGCCAAAGGTGGCTATTTAGCTAGTGATGGTTTTTTCCCTTTTGATGATTCTGTTTGCACGGCGGCCCAGTTTGGTATCGAGGCAATTGTTCAACCGGGAGGTTCTTTAAAAGATCAGGATTCAATTAAAGCCGCTAATGAGTTAGGTTTAATTATGGTCTTGACTGGAATTCGTCATTTCTTGCATTAATACACAGTTAGGGTGTGTTATTGCTTAAATTAACGCACCCTAACTTTGTATTAATTATCAGTTAATTTCCACTATTCAATAGTCTTAAATTTGCCAAAAGCGCGAGGATGTCCAGCTTTTTGGGAACAAAGAAAATAGCGCGCGGGTTCGTAATGATTTTCAGCACTCAAAGGGGAACAGAAATGATCTGCGAGTAAATCTTCTCGCACAAAGAAAGCATTCACTCCCGAAAAACTACAACCTACCAATTTATAACCCTTTTGATGACCAAGTTTTTCTAAAGCTTTCAAACTTGATCCCATATGACTATTATATTTCCATTGGTGACTGGGATTATACTGCATCACCCAACTCGATTCGGGGGGATAAATAGCATTATATTCGAGAATTACCACCCGGGGACGATAATTAGTAATTGCTTGCCAGACCCAATAATCATTACCATCAATATCAATGGATAATAAATCTAATTCGGTCGGTACATTGCCCTTTCGGAACAAGTCTTCAATATTTTCGCCAGTGATGAAAGTATTTTTTAAAGTTAATTGTTGGTTAGCAATTAAATCTTCAAAAGATTGGCGAATACTTTGACAAAATCGCTCACTGCCTTCAATCCAATAACCTTGCCATCCTTTTACTAACAAATAGGCACTATTATTTTCTAAACCGTTGCCAACTCCAAATTCCACAAAGAATTTATTTGTGGTTCCAATGCGATTAAAAATTTCGCTAATAATGCCATCTTCTCCCGCTTGGGAAAAAACCTTAAATTCGTAGCGGTTTAGTTTTTTAGGGTTATCATATTTGGGGTTTTTATGCAAGTTTTCCAGCAGATAATTATCAATTTGTAACTCTGTTAGTCTATCTTGATATTTTGAGGAAGAACTATTCAGAGACTTAAGGTTTTCAAGAATCTCCGGGATGGCTTGCCAAGCTGCCGCCATATTTTTGAGAAAGGTTTTCATGGATTTTAACTACAATTAACGAGTATTTTTTGATTCAATCGGTTGCTTAGATAACACCTGTGAATAACGGAGTCGGAGAAGAATTTTTTTCGCCCAATGTCGAAACACTTTCAACTGATGGCGTTTGCTGGGTAAACGCAGTATATAGACAAATCGACGCATTATATCGGCTAATTTACCACTAATATTAATGCCAAAACTGGAAACAAGGGCTGATTTTTTGCCCAAGGTTAACATATCTCCTAAATGCAGATAATAATAGGGTTGGGGCGATTTTTTTCTGATCACTGCCGAGATATTTTTGGCTACTACACTGGCTGCTTGATAGGCTGCTTGTGCTGTGGCAGGAATTACCTGTTTACTAGGATAAATTTCGGCTATATCCCCAACGGCAAAAACTTCGGGATAGTCGATTAATTGTAAACTAGAACGGGTTAATAATTTGCCTTGTGCTGTTTTCTGACAATCTAAATTATTGATCCAATCCTGTGCTTGGGTTCCTGCTGTCCACAATAATAAATCAATGGAGATGACTTCATTTGTATTATCTTTAAATACGGTTATGGAATTAGCTGCAACTTCCTTTAATCCTGTGTTTAAATAGAGACTAACATTCTTGGCTAAAAGGGAACGATAGGAAGTAACACGCACCGATTTAGGGAAGTTTTGCAGTATTTCCTCGTTCTTTTCCACTAGATGAACTTTGCCTTTTTTTCCTAAACGATCAGCCACCTTACAGGCTAATTCTACCCCATTAGGACCGCCGCCAATAATTGCTAAATTAATTGAGGATTTTCCTTGAGTTTCTAGGTTATAAATTGTCGTTTGTAATCTTTCCACATCCTCTAAACTACGGAAAGTTAGACCATAATCTGCTAATCCGGGTATAGCGGGCCAACGATTGCGAACTCCCACCGCTAAAACGAGGTAATCATAATCTATAACTTCCTCATTTTCTAAATATACTCGATGATTGTTTAAGTCAATATTACTGGCTTTTTGAGGTTTTAAATTAACCTGAGTTCCTGTTAATAATTGACGGTAGGAAGGGGCAATTTCCCAGCGTTGCAATTCTCCTGTAATTAGTTCATAGAGAAGGGGAGTAAAGAGAAAATTGTCTTTCGGTTCGACTAAAGTTATTTGCCATTGACCCGATTTTACTGCTGTTAATCGACTCAGATCGAGTGCCGTGTATAACCCTCCAAAACCCCCCCCCAGAATGCAAATCTTAGTTATAGGTTTATTCATGGATTTTTATTCTCGGTTGTGTTTAAGATGGGTTTCAGTTCCGAAACTAATTGTTCTGAACGAATAATTCTCGCCGGAGGCAAAAGATGATAGTGAGTGTCAGCAAAAATAGTAGAATCTGTCTTAATATTCAAGTCTTTTGGGTCATAAATTGTTGGCACAACCCGACTTAATTCTTCAGCCGACTTGCGAATATTAGCAACGGTTTTACCATCATTTTTAGCATAAACCCAGGGCAAAGAAACCACTAAAGTCGCCCCTTTTGCTTCTAAATCTTTCTTGAGTTTTTCAATCAATTTAATTGAATGAGGAGAAGCAGCAGTATCAAAGGTCATTTGCCACCATTTCCCCGTTCTTTCCTTAACTATAGTCGGATCACCTGTATTAGTCATTGGATCGGAAAGATAACCCGTCATTCTGCCTTTAGTGAATAAATCAACCATCGATTTAGTAACTGGACGCATCCCCGGAATACCTAATAACCAAGTATCCTCGATCATGGTTTTTAACGGTATCCCACCTAACCCGGGTTTGCCAATAGCGACGCTAAAAGGTGCAGACCCCCAAAGTCCTTCGCCGCGATTAAAACCGTCCTCATCCATGAGCATGAGATATTCAGGAATCAGCAGAATGACATCCCCTTTGCGTGCTTTTTCGAGAATCATAGCGGCAATGACATTTAACCCGATGTCCCCCTGTAAACCGAAGTTAACCACAGGCATTCCCAATTCTTTGGCCATTAATTCCGAATTTATGCTATAATGCGCTCCCGATCCTGCCGTGACGATTAAACGCCGCGGTCCTTCGACCCTAGCTGCGATCGCTGATTTTTCGTTGTACATCATCCGCAACCAGCTTAATTCGCCGCCGTAGATGACATTGTAAACAAAGCCGAGGGACCAAGCGACTCCCAGAGAAGCTAACCAGGGGAAAATGTTGAAGGATTTAGTATTCATCAGAATTCAAAGTAAATAAAGTCACCGGTATTAGTGGAAGCTAGGAGAATAGTTAAACCTAGCAATATTTTAGACAGCCAAGGTGATAACAATAGTTCATATTCAAATTTTTTCTGGGCAATAGCCAGATGTTCGAGGATTAAAACAATGATACCAAGAACTAAAGCAACGCTTAAAACTGCTCCTTGATTGAGAGTATAGGAACTAAAAATTTCTCCGATATTAGCCAGGGAATAATTGAAGGGATTGGCAATAACCAACATTTTGCCGATTAATCTTCTGGTGTTAATCTCCATGAAAAAGAGACAACCAAAAATGACAGCCAATTGCGTTAAAGCCCAGGAGACAATTTGTGGCTGAGAAACGTATTTTCCGACGAAAGCATAGAAAGGTCGGCCCAGATAACGGAGTAATAATAATAATGCCCCGTGGTAAGCACCCCAAAAGATGAAATTCCAAGCTGCACCGTGCCAGAAACCAGAGAGAGTAAAGGTAATGAATAGATAAAAAGGCGCCCAATTTTTATTGGAACCCATGAGGGGTAAAAACACATAATCCCGAAACCAAGTGCTAAGGGTAATATGCCAACGTCGCCAAAATTCGTTAATACTTTGGGATGTGTAGGGGGCTAAAAAGTTTAATTCTAATCTAACGCCGACAAAATAGGCTAAACCAACAGCAATAAAGCTATAACCACCGAAGTCAAAATAGATTCTCAGGGTGAATAAAAAGGCCTCAAACCAGATATACCAAGCATTGTCAATCATCTTATCTAATTCGATGTAGGGAGCAATGTTATCGGCGAGGACAAATTTCATAAATAAACCGAGGGAAAGCCAACGCAAACCCTTCTCGAAGTTTTCTCCTGTAAATTTGAGGCGAAATCCCTCCATTTGTGGTAATAAATCCCGGCGACGCTCGATCGGACCTGCGACAATTTGCGGGAAAAAGGAGATAAAATTGACATAATCGAGGACGGCTAGGGGTTTCTTTTTCTTTTCCCGTAGGGAGTCCACCACGAAAGCCACCATCTGGAAGGTATAGAAGGATACCCCCGGTGGGATTTGGCTAGGCACGGGAATCGGAGAAAGTTCCTTCCAGTTAGGGGGGAGGGAAACGAATAATCCGATGATTTCCTGCACAAAAAAGCCGAAATACTTGAAGTAGGCCAGGACAAGAATATCGATGACGATAACGATAGTGGCTAGGAGATTCGCTTTCCAGCCGCTCATTTTCAGCACTAGCCAGACCATAATGTAGTTAAAGGCTAGAGAAACGATGAAAACGAGGAAACTGGTGCGACTGGCGTAATAAAACAAGATTAGGGACAGCACCGCTAATCCCACCCCATCAAAAACACCTCGCCAGAGATTGAAGGACTTCGCTATATAGCGTGCCGTTAAGAAAGGAACGCTAAAAAGGATTAATATCCACCAAAATATAAAATCAGAGTAATTCAAGGCGTGTTAACTCCTGATGGTCTGTGTAACCTTGTTTGAGATGGGTTTCCTGACTTCTGATGCTCAGAGACGAGGGATTTTCTTGACAAGTCTATCAAACTTTGTCAAACTTGTCCATAAAATTACCTTCATCCATCCTAAAAAATCGAGGCTAGACAAGCAATGCTTTACCAAAAACTGTTAGATGTACATAAACGCTATCGGCAATTTAAGACTTACCCCCATATCACCGATGAATATTGGTCTAGTCAGTTGGCAGAGCATAATATTAATCCCAATTATGTAGAATATGATACTAAGTCTGGTCAACTTTTTTACAAACCCCTAGGGATCAGTTTAAGCAAAAATAAGCAGGATTTCCTCTTGGGTAGCAAAGTTTTTAACAAAGCTAACGCACTAAAATCTCTAGCTGATTGTAAATTTTATATCGATGAGCAACAGGAATTAATTATCGAGATCGATGGAGTTAAGTTAATTATCGAGACGGGACAGGATTTAGATATCATCCATGAAATTTTTCTTTTAGGTGTATATAATTTCCTCTATGACAAGCCCTGTGTAGCGATCGATATTGGTATGAATACGGGTTTTGCTAGTCTCTTTTTTGCCAATCGAGCTAATGTGAAAGCTGTCTATAGTTACGAACCTTTTAAGGCTACCTACGACCAAGCTTTAAGAAATTTTGCCCTCAATCCTAATCTAGCGGAGAAGATTAAAGCTTTTGATTATGGAGTCGGCGATCGGGATGAAATTATTCAAGTAGAATACGATTATGCTGTCAAAGGGAGTGTCGGAATTACGGGAATTGACGAGCAATTAAAACCTTTTGCCTCGAAACAAACCGCTACAGCCAATTTAATTCTTAAACCTTTCACCGATGTGTTTAAAGGTATTACCTCTGATTATCCCGACATCGATATAGTTGCCAAGATTGATTGTGAAGGTTCCGAATACGAAATCCTCGATTCTTTAGCGGCAACTGGTCAATTGGGACAGATGAAAATTATCATGATGGAATGGCATAAAAAGGGTCCCGATGCTTTAGTTAAACATCTGCAAGACTTCGGTTTTATCATCTTCTCCCGGATGCCTCGCAGTAAAAATGTCGGCACTTTGTATGCAATTAAACCCTAAAGTATAGGAGTGAGGTGATGGGGAGATAGGGCAATGGGGAAATGGGGAAATTTTAACTAATAACTGATAACTGATAACTGATAACTGATAACTGATAACTGATAACTGATAACTGATAACTGATAACTGATAACTGATAACTGATAACTGATAACTGATAACTGATAACTGATAACTGCTTTACTGTGCTTGACAATAGGTATTAAAAGCTTCGCCAGTTTCTTTTTCTAATTGTCCGGCCTTTCTTACCTTTTCCTGTGCTAATTTTGCCCCGTTTTTATTGCGAGTTTCGATAACTTGAATTATCTCACGAGTGGCCGTGGCATAATCTTCGTAAACTTGAGCGAAAGCAGTCTTATATTTATCTAGTTCGGTATCCTTCAGGGCTAATTTTTTCATATTTTCTGCGGCCTGTTCGATTTTATCGGCGGCTAATAGCCAACTTTTTTGGTCAATTTCTCTCCCTTGACCGTTGGTTAAGGATTTGGTTTCTTGGGCTACTTCGTTGGCAATCCGATAGATTTTTTGACATTGAAACTGTTTACTATCAGCACAACTTGCTAAAAAAGTCAAGCCTATAAATGTTAAGATTATTTTGTTATTCATAGCAAGGTATTCGAGAGGATTCTAGAGAAGCTTATAGCAGTAAACTATCAGCCTCTAAGTAGGGAGGCACAATTATTTGTAGGATGGGTTAGCGCACTTCGTAAACTATGCGGGCGTTGGGTTTCATGCTTCAACCCAACCTACGTTGATCTTATATTTAATTCCACCCACCTACTTAGTAGTTTTTTACTGTTATCGACTGATAGAACTGTTCAATCTTATAAGATTAAAGTTTAGCACTCGATCGCTGTTAAGCGTGTCTTTTTTGATGCCAATTCCAGGCGTGTTCAACTATTACCTTGAGATCGGCATATTGGGGATGCCAACCGAGAACCTGTTTGGCTTTATCGCTACTGCCGATTAAAATAGGGGCATCGCCTGCCCTTCTGGGACTTTCGATTACGGGAATACCTAAACCAGTTACCGCTCGCGCTGTTTCAATCACTTCGCGCACAGAAAAACCGTTACCATTGCCCAAATTAAACACATTACTTTCGCCCCCATTTAAGAGATATTCTAAGCCTAAAACGTGAGCTTGGGCTAAATCATTAACATGGATATAATCGCGAACAGCAGTGCCATCGGGAGTATCATAATCCGTGCCGAAAATTGACAGGGAATCACGTTTTTTCAGGGCAGTTAATAAAGCCAGGGGAATTAAATGGGTTTCCGGTTGGTGATCTTCCCCTAATAAACCACTAGGGTCGGCTCCTGAAGCATTAAAATAACGGAAAGCCACCGATTTTAAACCGTAGGCCGGATCAAAATCCCGAAGAATTTGTTCCACCATTTCCTTACTGGCAGCGTAGGGACTGAGGGGATGATGGGGATGATTTTCCGTCATGGGAATTTCCTTGGGCATTCCATAAATAGCACAGGTGGAAGAAAAAACAAATTTCTTCACATCGGCGGCGATCATCGCTTGCAAAAGAGTCAGACTACCACTAACATTATTTTGATAGTAAATAGCCGGTTGCTGCACCGATTCTCCCACCGCAATAAAAGCGGCAAAGTGCATGACGGCGGCAATATTGCGACTAGCGAATAAATTATCGAGCAGCGATCGATCCCTAGTATCACCGACAATTAACTCAACTTTTAATATATCCTTAATGATTTCGGCGTGACCGTAGGATAAATTATCGAGTACGATGACGGAATAACCGGCATTTTTGAGCGCTAGAACCGCATGGGAACCAATATAACCCGCACCGCCAGTAACGAGAATGGTAGGTTTAACTTGAGACACGCGATCATACCTATTTGAAATTGACTTGTCTATAACTTTATACCCTAATTTTCCTTTTAGTTGACCATCATGTTAAGTCCCCTCGATCTATCTCTTTCCCTTGACAAAGAAACTTATCAATCACAAATTAAAGATTTAATGGAACAACTGCGATCGCTACAGCAGTCCTGTTGGGAGTGTAAATTACCCGTGGTGGTGGTTTTGGAAGGTTGGGCAGCGGCAGGGAAGGGAACTTTAGTCAAAAAAATGGTTAACTATATGGATCCTCGCGGTTTTACCGTCCATCCCATTTTAACCCCTTCCTCCCAAGAGGAAAGTTACCCGTTTTTGTGGAGATTTTGGCAAAAACTGCCAGCAAAAGGCAGTATCGGCATTTTTTATCACAGTTGGTACACTCATCTACTAGAGGATCGACTCTTGAACAAATTGCCCTCCTCCCAGATTCCCCTGGTCATGCGCGATATCAACACCTTTGAGCGACAATTATTTGATGATGGGGTCGCAATCGCTAAATTCTGGATTCACCTCAGTCAAAAGGAATTAAAGTCACGCATCAAAGAATACGCCGAAAATGAGCTAGAATCTTGGCGCGTGCGTCCGGAAGATTGGCAACAGGCCAAACGTTATGATGAGTATGCCAGTTTAGCCGAGGAAATGATTACCTACACTAGCACGGGGGCCGCCCCTTGGACATTGGTGGAGGGCAACTGTCAACGTTGGGCCCGGGTAAAAGTTCTCTCCCAATTAGTTGGTACGATCGCTCAAGCTTTGGATCAGCGCCAATTACCGATCGAACCTCCTGCCAATCTACCACCCCAAGCCCGATTACTGCCCACGGAACCCGATTATCTGGCGAGAGTAGATTTAAGTGCCAAACTAGAGAAAGAAGACTATAAAATCCGTTTGCGTGAGGCACAGGTAGAATTAAGAAAACTGCAATTAAAGATTTTTCAGGCAAATATCCCCGTTTTAGTCCTGTTTGAGGGTTGGGATGCCGCTGGCAAAGGTGGTGCAATCAAACGCTTAACCGATACCCTCGATCCTCGCAGTTACCAAGTTATTCCCTTTGCTGCCCCGACGGAGGAAGAACACCGCTATCATTATCTCTGGCGCTTCTGGCGGAAATTGCCCGCGGCCAAAACTATCGGTATATTCGATCGCAGTTGGTATGGACGGGTTTTAGTGGAGAGAGTGGAAGGATTCGCTAAAGATATGGAGTGGCGACGATCCTATCAAGAAATTAACGAGTTTGAGGCGCAATTAACCCATTCTGGCTGTGTTTTAGTCAAATTCTGGTTACATATTAGCCCGGAAGAACAGTTAAATCGTTTCGAGGAACGCCAAAATAACCCCTATCGCCAACATAAACTCACCGATGAAGATTGGCGCAATCGAGAAAAACAGCCCCTCTACCATGTGGCAGTTAATCACATGGTAGCCCGTACTAGCACCCCCGTCGCCCCCTGGACGATTGTGGCGGCAAATGATAAGTATTTCGCCCGTGTTAAAGTCCTCGATACAGTAATTGCCGCTATTGAAACCGGATTGAAACAACGCGAATAGGGCAGATAGGGGGATGGGGATTTTTTCGATTCAGTTGTAGAATTTACTTTTGAGTAGGCACTAAACTAAACTGGTAACTTGAGGCAGATAATCACGGCCAAAAAATGCGTGCAAACGTTGACGCTCAGAAGTTAGAACGCCTAATGCAAATCTTAGGTAAAGAAGCTCAGGGTTCAGGCACTATCTACTTTACAGGTGGAGCGAGTGCCTTACTGGTGGGATGGCGCAATTCCACAGTCGATGTGGATATCCGTCTAGATCCCGAACCACCGGGCATTTTTCCAGCGATCGCCAAGCTGAAAAAAGAATTGAACATCAACATTGAACTGGCATCTCCGCAGGATTTTCTGCCCCCTATTCCGGGATGGCGCGAGCGAAGCGTATTTATTGGCAAACGAGGTCAAATTTCTTTCTATCACTATGATTTTACAGCCCAAGCTCTTTCTAAACTATCGAGAGGATTTGACCGTGACTTGAAAGATATTGAAGCTATGTACGAACACAAATTATTCTCTTTGAATGAGCTAGGGGAATGCTTTGAAGCGATTGCACCGGAACTAATCCGATTCCCCTCCCTTAACCCTGATGTGCTGAGAAGCAGAGTCGAGAACTTCATGGCACGTTTTCAAGATAAACCACAGCAGGAGCAATCATGAATCTCAATGAGTTGCCAGGAGCCGAGATCATCTTACCCGGACTGAGGGATCTTCACAATGGTGAGTCCAATACTATTGGGGCGTTGCTAGTTGCGATCGCATCGACCCGCCTAACGGAAGTCGGTTTCGATATCCCCAAAAATCACCTAGCTTCAGAGCCAGAGCTAACCTTGTATGCTTATCTCCAAGAGGAACGGGATGATGCTTATTCTTACTATAATGCTTTGCTGAATCGCCTCAATAGCTTTTGCAATGCACTCGAACTCGGTTATAAAATATGATGACAATTTCCCCAAGTTTAATTTCTCCCGATCTCAGTTTGGCCGATATTCTCCTAGAGGAAACCCTCTCTTTAGGAGTGATGGCTTCTGGTAGTGGTTCCAATTTTGCTGTTTTGGCAGCAGCGATCGCCAAAAAACAGCTAAATGCCGAGATTTCTGTCCTCATCTACAATAATCCCGATGCCAAGGTAAAAGAAAGAGCCGATGACTACAATATCCCCGCAGTTTTCCTCGATCATCGTCAATTTAAACCCAGAGAAGAACTCGATCGAGCTATAGTCAAAACTTTCCAAGAATACGGCGTAAAATGGGTAATTATGGCGGGCTGGATGCGAATTGTCGCCCCGGTTTTACTAGATGCTTTTCCCGATCGCGTGATCAATATCCATCCTAGTTTACTACCCAGTTTTAAAGGTGTGCGTGCCGTGGAACAAGCTTTAGCTGCGGGGGTAAAAGTGACCGGATGTACTGTGCATATCGCTCGCGCAGAGGTAGATAGTGGCCCAATTTTAATGCAAGCAGTGGTTCCCATTCTCCCCGATGATACCGCCGCCAGTCTCCACGAACGCATTCAAGTGCAAGAACATCGCATTTTCCCAGTAGCGATCGCTTTAGCGGCGAAATTGGGTCTGTAGAGATAGATTTCCCGATTCCTTGGCAATAATACGGGCAAAAAAACGAAAATTCAAAGCAAATCGTTAAATATCACTCCCTCATAAATTTCCTGAAAACTGAGATCAAAATTGACAGAAGTTAAAGATAAACTGGCGATTTTTGTCAATTGTTTTTGATCTAGAGCGAACTAATCAATTAAATCTCTTACCAGATAAGGATTTAGTCGATTTATGCCCCCATATCGAATCATACCAAGTAACGAAGAACCAGATAAACTAGCATTTTCTCCCTCGTATTCCGTTAATAACCATTTATTTTCTTCAGTTTTGTTATACTGCATGACATAGGGACGACTTTGGCTGATCAGAATATATTCTTGAAATTCCGGCAGCGAACGATAATAGAGAAATTTATCGCCCTGGTCATAATTTTGAGTTGATTTTGAGAGGACTTCTACTATTAATCTGGGATTGGTAATAGTTGTCTTGCCAGTTTCATAATAAATCGGTTCACCCTCAATTAGCAGCACATCGGGATAGGTTGCCTGACGATATTGCGCTATCCATAATTTCACATCACCGATAAATATTTTATAGTTGGACTGTGGTAACTTTAGGCGTAAATAAAAGTAAAAATTACCTGCAATTTTATTATGATCGGTAGTGCCTTCTGTCATCGGTACGATTTCCCCATCTTGATACTCATTTTTATAGGCTGCCGTTTCCTCTAGTTCTAAATATTCGGCAAAGCTAAAGGTACTTTTATTTGTTGCTACAGTCATAATTTATTGATTTTTTGGTTAACTTAAGCTTGTTGAAACAACTGGTTTAATCATTGATTATATTAAAAGTAACTCCTTCATAAATTTCCTGAAAACTGAGATAAAAATTGACAGAAGTTAAAGATAAACTAGCATTTTCTCCCTCGTATTCCGTTAATAACCATTTATTTTCTTCAGTTTTGTTATACTGCATGACATAGGGACGACTTTGACTGATCAGAATATATTCTTGAAATTCCGGCAGCGAACGATAATAGAGAAATTTATCGCCCTGGTCATAATTTTGAGTTGATTTTGAGAGGACTTCTACTATCAATCTGGGATTGGTAATAGTTGTCTTGCCAGTTTCATAATAAATCGGTTCACCCTCAATTAGCATCACATCGGGATAGGTTGCCTGACGGTATTGCGCTATCCATAATTTCACATCACCGATAAAAATATTATATTTCCGTCCTTTGAGGACAAATTTTAAATAAGCGGCAAAATTGAGAGCAATTTTATTATGATCGGTAGTGCCTCCTGTCATCGGTACGATTTCTCCATCTTGATACTCATTTTTATAGGCTGCCGTTTCCTCTAGTTGTAAATATTCGGCAAAGCTATAGGTAATTTTATCTGTTGCTATAGTCATAATTTATTGATTCGCTCTCTCAATTGATTATAGCAATTATTATACTGGTGAGAGACATTAGCCATATTTACCCCAGCAAAAGATAACAGCTATCTTAATAGGACTCTTGAAAATTTTTTAGCCAGCAACTAAATAGGAATTTGATCTCTCCCAAATGTGGGACAATTGACAAAGAACTAAGAATTGTAGAATCCCCCCATCATGACCTCGGAACTATCGAAGCAATACGATCCCAAGATTACAGAAACGAAATGGCAGCAATATTGGGAAAATCAAGAAATATTTAAGGCAAACCCCGAAAAAGGCGGCGAAACCTACTGTATAGTCATCCCTCCTCCCAATGTTACCGGTAGTCTCCACATGGGTCACGCTTTCGAGAGTGCTTTGATTGATACACTTGTTCGCTACAAGCGGATGACCGGCAAAAATACCCTCTGGCTGCCCGGTACGGATCACGCTAGTATTGCAGTACAAGCTATACTCGATCGCCAATTAAAAGCCGAAAAAACCGACCGTTACCAACTAGGAAGGGAAAAATTCCTCGAACGCGCTTGGCAATGGAAAGAGGAGTCTGGTAGTACCATTGTTAATCAACTGCGACGCTTGGGGGTATCCGTCGATTGGACGCGGGAACGTTTCACCATGGATGAGGGACTTTCCCATGCTGTTCGTACTGCTTTTATTAAACTTTATGAGGACGGATTAATCTATCGCGGTCAATACTTAGTTAACTGGTGTCCCGAATCCCGGTCGGCCGTTTCCGATTTAGAGGTGGAAAACAAGGAAATTGAGGGAAATCTCTGGTATTTTCGCTATCCTCTCAGCGATGGTAGCGGTTATCTTCAAGTAGCCACCACAAGGCCCGAAACCATGCTCGGTGATACTGGTGTAGCTGTCAACCCGCAAGATACCCGTTATCGCCATTTAATCGGCAAAACCGTCACTTTACCGATAATGGGGCGAGAAATCCCCATTATTGCCGATGAATTAGTCGATCCCGAATTCGGTACTGGTTGCGTTAAAGTTACGCCGGCCCACGATCCTAAGGATTTTGAGATGGGTAAACGCCATAATTTACCCTTTATTAATATCATGAATTTAGACGGCAGTTTAAACGAAAATGCCGGAATATTTGCGGGTCAAGATCGTTTTGTTGCCCGCAAAAATGTCGTTAAAAAACTCGATGAAGACGGCTTTTTAGTTAAGATTGAAGCCTATCGCCATAGCGTCCCCTATAGCGATCGAGGTAAAGTTCCCGTGGAACCCCTTTTATCTACCCAATGGTTCGTTAAAATTGAACCTTTAGCCACAAAAGCTTTAGCCTATTTAGATCAGGAAAACTCGCCCCGTTTTGTGCCAGAAAGATGGACAAAAGTTTATCGCGATTGGTTAGTTAAGCTAAAAGATTGGTGTATTTCTCGACAACTGTGGTGGGGTCATCAAATTCCCGCTTGGTATATTATCAGTGAAACTAATAACGAAATTACTAACCATACTCCCTTCGTCGTTGCCGAGGATGAAACCTCCGCTTTAGCCAAGGCCAAACAACAGTATGGAGAGGATATAATTATTCAACAGGATCCCGATGTTTTAGATACTTGGTTTTCCTCGGGATTGTGGCCATTTTCGACTATGGGTTGGCCAGAAAAAACCCTTGATCTAGACACCTATTATCCCACCACCACCCTCGTCACCGGTTTTGATATTATCTTTTTCTGGGTGGCAAGAATGACGATGATGGCCGGCTATTTTACGGGACAAATGCCCTTTAAAGATGTCTATATTCACGGTTTAGTTAGGGATGAAAACGGCAAAAAGATGTCTAAATCTGCCAATAACGGCATCGATCCTTTAATTTTAATTGATAAATACGGAACCGATGCTTTACGATATACCTTAATTCGAGAAGTGGCAGGAGCAGGACAGGATATCAGTCTGCAATATAACCGTAAAACCGATGAATCGGAATCCGTAGAAGCTGCCCGAAATTTTGCCAATAAAATTTGGAATGCTTCCCGTTTTGTGATGATGAATCTGGAGGGAAAAACCCCAGAAGAATTGGGAGAACCAGCTTTAGAAAATTTAGAATTAGCCGATCGCTGGATTTTATCTCGTTATCATCAAACAGTAGAAAAAACTAGAGATTATCTAGAAAATTATGGCATGGGAGAAGCGGCAAAAGGTCTATACGAATTTATCTGGCGCGATTTCTGTGATTGGTATATCGAGTTAGTGAAAACTCGTTTATGGAAGGATAAAGAATCGGTTTCCTGTGCCACTGCCCGCCAAACTTTGGCTTTTATCTTGGCAGGAACATTAAAATTATTACATCCCTTTATGCCCCATATTACCGAAGAAATTTGGCATAATTTAACCCAAGAAAATCAGCAGGTTTTGGCTTTACAAACCTATCCCATAGCTGATAGTTCTCTGATCGATATAGATTTAGAAAATACTTTTGAGTTATTAATTGAAAGTATTCGGGTGTTGCGTAATTTGCGCGCCGAAGCAGGGATTAAACCGGGGGCAACGATCACAGCAATTTTACAGACAGAAAACAGCCAAGAATTAGCTATTCTGCAACGCGGACAAGTGTACTTAAAAGACTTGGCTAAGATCGAAAACTTAATTTTGACGGCCAAATTAACCGAGGAAGTCAATCAAGCGATCGCCAGTGTTGTCGCTACGGTAGAAATCCTCATCCCCCTGTCCGGATTAGTTGACATATCGGTATTGGCAGGGAAATTAGAGAAAAATTTAGCTAAAGTAGAAGGGGAAATCAAGAGTTTGAGCGATCGCATGAATAAACCTAGCTTTGTCGAAAAAGCTCCAGAAGCTTTAATCCAAAAAACGAAGCAAGCTTTAGCAGAGGCCGAAAAACAAGCCCAAATTCTCCAAGAACGCTTAAAACGTCTGCGATAGTGATTTTGTACTAACTAAGTCCAGTGGGCTAGATCAAAGCTACTGCGATCGAGATTATTCCTTAATCCATTGACTTAGTTGCTCAAGTAGTTGAAGTTAAAGGAGAGGGGCTAACATAGCGATGACTTTGGGGAACTTAAGCATCTCATCGAAAATTTTGGGTGGGAAACCCCGCCGTTCTAGGTTGGCTTTACGTTAGAATTAAAAAGACCGTCTCGAAAACCAAGTGGGCGGACAGCACCTTGAAAACTCGGCTTAGGGGG
>NZ_SFBY01000481.1:0-3615 GCF_007095505.1 Microcystis sp. M_QC_C_20170808_M3Col | reverse complement strand
CTTTCTTGTCTTTCGTACCATGCTTGTGTTCTGAGATGGAGAGCTTTATTGTAAACTAATCTTACACAGCCCAAAGTGCGCCGCAATAGCGACTCTTGTTCGGGTGTGGGGTAAAATCGGTAAGAGTAGGCTTTTTCCATGTCTCACATTTTAGCATATATTTTGTAAATGTGCTAATATTTAACAGTAAAGCCGTCGTAGAACGACGGGGTTTCAGACCCAAATTTTCGATGACCGAGATCTTAAAGCCAGTAAAAATATTTTGGCCGCAGGGCGATCGTCAGTCCGCCTAAAATTCTGTTATCCTGTAAGTGCAGGAAAAATTATGAGGATTAGCCATCAGGAAGATATTATGACAAATGAGCAAATATTACTGGAAAAATGGAGAACATTACCCGACGACAAACAGCAGCAAGTCTTGGAGTTGGTCGAATCATTCTGTCTTGAGGAGCAAACTATTACAGATCCAGTAGCATCGTACCAGCCTAAAACTGAGTTGGGTAAACGGCTGCAAAAAATTCGGACTGCAATTGTAGCATCGGGAGAAAGTCTCTTGGATCTGGAGGGTATTGAACGTGAAAAAGCTGAGAGGAGAGGTGGATATCAAGGAGATAATGGGTGATCAAAACCTTTATTGATTCGGGTGTTTTAATTGCTGCGGCTAGGGGGAATAGCGAAAAGTCACTTCCTGCGGTACAGGTTCTCGATGACGCAAATCGCTCGTTTGTTTCCAGTCCATTTCTGAAGCTAGAAGTCTTGCCCAAGGCAATTTATAATCAGTGCCGAGAGGAAGCACTATTCTATGAAGCGTATTTCACGGCAGTTACTGACTACGTTACAGATTTAGAACAAATTCTCTTAATGGGTTCTCAAGAGGCGCGTCAGTGGGGTTTGGGAGCAATGGATGCGCTTCATGTTGCAGCAGCGGTAATGGCTGGTGCAAAGGAGTTTATGACAACTGAAAAACCGAGTAGGTCTATTTATCGTACCCCAAGTGTTCAAGTGATTTCAATTTATTAATAAGTCCCGAAAATTTACCCTTAATTAGCTTTAACTTTCTGCACGATCGGATCGGCAGTGGTAGTAGAAACCATGGCCGCCATAACTTGTTCAGGGGAAACCGTAAAAGGTAGGCGATGAATGTCAGAATTAGGCTGACAGGCAATTGCGGCTGCGTGGCGCAATTGGGCAAGGGAAACATCTCTTAATCCTAAATCCTCTAGGGATTTCGGTAAACCAATTTGTTCATAAAACTGGATTAGTTGCCCCCGGGCCGATAGTGCCAATTGATTGCCCAAAACTATTTCCTCTAGACGCAATTGGGCGAGGATGCCGTAGGCGACTTTTTCCCCGTGCAGGGCATGATGGCAAGCGGGAATATGGGTTAAACCATTATGAATCCCATGGGCGGCCACGGTACGACAATTAGCGCCCCCTAAACCACCAATTACTCCGGCTAATAAAACGGTGGCATCCACTACTTGTTTCCAGTCCTCCCCGCCGATATTTTCCAGGGCTGCTGGGGATTTTTGGAAAAGAATATCCCGCAAAACCCGGGCCTGTTGGACAGCGGCAATGATCAGGGTTTCCGTGGAATGACCGCTACTGACGGAAGCTTCGTACCATTTAGCGATCGCATCGCCAATACCGGCGATTAAGGTTCTTTTCGGGGCAGTTTGGATAATACCGTAATCGAGAATTAATAAATCCGGGCAACGGGCTAGGGACAGATCGTAAAGAAACGCCCCCGCATCGGAATAGATGTTAGATAGGGCTGTCCAAGCGGCACAAGTGGCCGCGGAGGTGGGAATCGTGGCAATCGGCAAATGGCACTGATGGGCGAGTAATTTGGCCGTATCGAGGGCCTTGCCGCCACCCACACCGATGATAAAATCTGCCTCATGACTCTTGACAGATGCCTTTAAATATGCTAAGGAATTCTCCGAACAATCGGGGGCGTAACTGTGATAGCTAGGAGTGAGATTTTTCAGGGGAGATGACAAAAAAGCTAAATTGCGATCGCCGCCCACCACGAGGGGACGTTTCCCCAAATCCGCTAATTTGCCGGTGGATTCTTCTAGGGCATTGTCACCCCGAATCACTTGTGCGGGGGCGATTAACAGGGGCAAAACAGCGACAGCATTGGACATTTTTTGACAACCTCTCAGGATTATTGGCTAAGTTTAGCGAAGCTTTCGGGAAAAAGCTGTAGTTCAGGGGTATTATCCCCCGGGGCGGAGAAGGATTTTTTAATCTGTCCTAAGTACAAAGGAGCAGATAAACCGGGCTGAGGGTGAACGAGAGTGCGAGCACTAATGATAAATTGATTATTACCGCCAGCACCGGCGCGACCAGAGGAAAACAAGTCACTAGCGGCTTGTTTTAGGGTTGCTTCCACCTGCTCGGTAGTAACAGTATTGGGCAGGGAGATAACAGCTTGATTAGCTCCGTTATCATAGACAAGGGAGAATCTCACCGCTCCCGGAATTTCGGTACGAGTAAATAATCCTAACCCAAGACCGAAAATTCCGACCGTCAACACAGCCATAAAGCTAGTGACACCGACGAGACGAAAGCGGATTCCCCAACCGACGAGAAAAGCGATAATCGTGAGTACCAAAAAAACCAGCGTGGCAATACCAGACCATTGGATGTATTTGGCAAAGTTCAGGGGAATGTCCATATTTTCTATAATACTGATTCTATGAAAACGGTTAGCATAAACCATTGTACCTATCCTGTTGTCGAAACTTTCCATTCTGTGCAGGGCGAGGGCTTTTGGACGGGAAGCAATGCTTTTTTCCTCCGTTTGGGAGGTTGCGATGTCTATTGCCCTTGGTGCGACCAAAAAGAGTCTTGGAATGCCCACCGTTATCCACAACAATCGGTGCGGGAATTGGTTGAGATGGCAAAAGGGGCTAACCCCGCTATGGTGGTGATTACCGGGGGGGAACCTTTAATGCACAATCTTGATCCTTTGACCGGGGAATTAAAAGATCAGGGTTTACGGGTACATTTAGAAACTTCTGGCGCTCATCCTTTTACAGGGGTTTTCGATTGGGTGACTTTTTCTCCTAAAACTTATAAAATGCCCGATCCTAGTATTTATGCACGGGTGAATGAGTTAAAAATTGTCGTGGCTAATCCAGGGGATTTAGACTGGGCAGCCATCCAGGAAAGTAAGTTATCGGAAGGGGTGATCAAATATCTGCAACCCGAATGGAATACGGTGGAAAGCAAAGAGTTAGTCTTTAATTATGTTCTCCGGCATCCCCAATGGCGCCTCAGTCTCCAAACCCATAAGTTTTTAGGAGTCCGCTAGTCAGTTATCAGTTATCAGTTATCAGTTATCAGTTATCAGGAGTCAGGAGTCAGGAGTCAGGAGTCAGGAGGTGATAGGGAGATAGGGTTTTGGGGTGATAGGGTTTTGTGGTGATAGGGTGATGAGACAACTTCCCCACTTCCCCACTTCCCCACTTCCCCACTTCCCCACTTCCCCACTTCATAATTCATAACTCACCGTTCGCTTAAATAAAAAAGCGATCGAGGACAAAAAAGGTTAAAATCCTTGTGTAGTAAAGGGTTTGGTTGAAGGAGTTAAGAAAATTCCCACAC
>NZ_SFBY01000480.1:0-9630 GCF_007095505.1 Microcystis sp. M_QC_C_20170808_M3Col | reverse complement strand
TTATAGATGATTTCCTGACCTAAGATCACATTTTATTCTTTTTTCCACTTCAATCTAAGAATTGAGAAAAAAGCAAAACCTTATATTATACCATAAAAAAATTATGCAAGAGGTCTTATGTCGTGGTACAGCTTCAATGACCCCAGTTTGAGGGTTAATCTAAAGAGAATGAGAAGCACCCTCTCGCTTAAGATAACAACCAGCTTTCCGCAACTTTTTTTCTAATTCTTTACGTTTCATGGAATGGAAATTGTCTCCTCGATCGCCTCTTTCGGTAGTCCTCGACGAATATCAGCCAAACGATCTTCAAAAATTAGTTGAATAGCACTTTTTAAGCTTTCTTTGGCTTCTTCAATGGTTTCTCCTTGACCATTTGCACCTAGGACTTCAGGACAAATCGCCCAGTATCCCCCTTCTGTTGCTGCTTCAATGATGGCGGTGAATTCTCCTTTCATGACAATCTCCTTTGATAATTTATGAATTAGCGTGCTGCTACGCAGTGCCTTCAACATCGCACTCTCAATCAAAATATCACAAGATCACGACACAAGATTAGAGCATCCTGGGGATGATGTTGGGTTGAGTACCGATCACCCAACCTACAAGAGCGGCGATCGCAATACAGTGTTTAAGATTAATTGAATATCAATTTTTCTGCTTTATCTTCTGATATTGATTGGGAAGAAATAACAATAAATTGTTCAGGAGATAAAATTACATTTTCATAAGTAAAACCACCAATGACTTTAGGATTAGAAATCATTAAATCAATAGCGTATGCTTCAGGATTAGGATAGCATTCAACTATTGCACCAATTGTTCCTTTAGGAATGATTAAATCTGAAAAATCGGCGGTTATATCTATTAAAGTTTGAATCGAATCATTAATTTTTGCTTTCATTATGTTTTGCTCCTTTAGCTGTAAACTTCTAACCAGTTTGTAATTAATCTAGGAATAATTTTGCTTTGATCTATTTGCCAGATTGTGATTAAATTTCCTTGCCCTCCATTCAAACCTTTGATCCTAATTGTAACTTTTAATCTCATACCATAGGGATTATTTTTGCTTTTATAGGCTGGTGCATAAGGTAAAATTTGACGAATTTGTTGAATTATATCTTGAGTTGCAATTTGACGGCCTTCTTGAGTTTCAACAGAATAACCTATCATGGCAAATCCCATCCATTTTCCTTGATTTTGAGGGTTGTTAGGTTGCAATGAGTAATCGGTAAACTTTCGCAAGTCTATTTCGGCTTGATCTGCATTTGGTAAGGGATCTCCTTCTTTCCAGCTAATACTCATATTACAATCTTACAAATGCTCTGAATCAAGCTCTGGGATTAGAGTATCATAATTTCAGAGCATAGGGTTAAGATTCCTGATTATATGAGCAAAGATAATAAAAATCATTCGCAGTTTGAGCTAAACGAAGTGCCACCCAACCCATAACATGAAGAATAATCGGGGGATGATGTTGGGTTTCCGTTGTCAACCCAACCTACAAGATCGGCGATCGCACTTAAAGTCTTAGATTATATAATTTATAGCATTTTTCTAATACACCAAATTAGCTGAAACAGTCCAGTAGGGTGCGTTAGCGAAAGCGTAACGCACCAATTTAATGATGAAGTTGGTGCGTTACGGCGGATTGTTAATTTCAGTTTTTTATCAGAGATAATCGCCGCCTAACGCACCCTACAAGAGCTATTAACAGAGGAGCTTGCCAACAATTATGCCAGCTAAAAATGCATACCGAATAGGGCTCAAAAATAGTAAATTAAAACCACCAGGTAAACCCCCACAAACCTTTAGTAATCCAATGGCAAAAGCAGTGTATAAAATTTTGTATTCAATAAATGAGACTTCCCCACTAGGATCGATCGCATTTACCGGATTAACCCCAGCGTATAAATAATCGTGTAACGTTATCGGCTGATTATTGAAACCTTCAAACGGATCAACGGAAGCAAAACGCCCCGTATTAGGATCATAATACCTTGCTCGTAAATAATAACCATCCACTGCCTCATCAAACTGCTCACCAGCAAACAGATAATTATTCTCCGCATCCCCGACTTTACGGGTTAAATTACCATAAGCATCATAATCATATTCTACTACTACAGCCCCGTCATTACCCGTCATTAAACGAGTGCTACCCAAACCATCCACTTGATAGTAAATCCGATTTGCACCGTCATCTTGAGAGATTAAATCCCAACCGTGAGTATAGGTAGTATTAACTGTACCATTGGTTTGATATTCCTCAATCACTTGGGCGTATTGCTGTTGATTGTTGTCGATTAAGAAGTGAGTCACTTCACCATCCACATCAATTGCTACTCGGATACCATTGTGATCATATTCAAACTCAATGCGTCCTGTTTCGCCATTTTCCGTGACTTCCACCGCAGTTAATTCACCCTTAGTATTCCACTCATAACTAGCGGTAGTTGCGCCATTTTCTACCTTAGCAAGGAGATTACCCTCCTCATCGTATTGATATTGGGTAACATTTCCGCCAAGAATTTCTTTTAATAATCTGTCATTCTCGTTGTATGTATAGGTAGTTGTACCTTCCACTGAATCAATCTTTTGTAAACGATTACCGACAGCATCAAAGACATAAGTAATTGTTTTATTACCTGCTACAGTATCAGTAATTTTCTCTTGAGTTAAGCGATAGAGATTGTCATAGGTGTACTCCACTGTACGACCATCATTTTCTACCACTTTTACCCGATTACCCATCGCATCTAGGGTATAGGTATAACTAGAAATAATACCCGTAGAGTTGCGGTTTTCGAGGTAGGTTAAGCGGTTTAACAAGTCATATTGTTGATTTTCTGTCACCCCATTGGGGAAGACGGTTTTAATTAAATTACCCACCGCATCATAATCGTAGTCTGTTACTCCGTTATCCGCATCTTTGACGGTATCAATACGATTCAGTTTGTCATAGGTATAGTTAGTTGTGCCAGAAGGTACAGTTAAGGTAAGAATATTACTAGCTTTGTCATAACTATAGCTAATAGTGCGGTTATCTGGTTCGGTGCGACTAATTAACCTGTCACGCTCATCATAAACATAATTTGTCACCCCTCGATTATCGATAACGGTAGCTAATTCCCCCGTTAAGGTATAGGTAAAAGTTTCCGTAGGTGTACTATCAGAGAAGGATTTTTCGGTTAACCAATTACGCTCATTATATTTATAGGTGGTCACTGCTCCGTTAAAGTCAGTTACTTTGATTAAATTACCGATTTTATCGTGGATTGTCTCGTTACGTTGTCCACCAGGTAAGATGGTAGCTTTTAGACGGCGTAAACTGTCATATTCAAACTTAGTGATATTACCATTTGCGTCTTTTTGCTCGATTAAATTACCCACTAAGTCATATTTATACTCAGTACGTTGATTTAAAGCATCAATTACCGCCGTTAGTCTTCCTAAAGCGTCATATTCATAGTTAGTGGTATTTCCTGCTAAATCCTTTTCTGCTATCACTCGTCCTAAAGGATCATAAGTGGTAGTCATTACGGTATTATTAGCATAAGTTGTGGTAAGAAGGCGATCAAGATCATCATAATCATACTCAGTGATGCGCCCTAACGCATCTGTTTTGGCAATTTGTCGCCCGTCTGCATCATAAGTATAGCTAGTAATTTGATTCAGGGCATTAGTAACAGTTAAAAGGCGATCGCTCTTATCATAATCATATTCGGTACGATTACCCAATTCGTCAATTTGGGCAATTTTTCGCCAGGCTTTATCGTATTCTTTCTTAGTGCGGGGATTATCGGTTAAATTGTCAGGGGTACTATCAGGATAAATTACTTCAATTTCTCGCCCTAATGCGTCATAAACATAGATAGTTTTACGTCCTAATTCATCAATAAAACCCGTTAAACGATCTAAAGCGTCGTATTCATTTTTGGTGCGAGGATTATCGATTAAATTATCAGGAGTGCTATCAGGTAAGATGGTTTCAATTAATAAACCACGATCATTATAGCGGTATTCTGTACGTCTTCCTAATGCGTCAACTTCCGCAATTTTCTCCCCAGCAGCATTATATTCGGTTTTAGTAATACCCCTTGCACAACCACAACTACTCCCTTCGGGATCAGCTTTTTCAATCAAGCGTCCTTGAGCATCATAGATATAATTAGTAATAGCACCCAACGCATCAGTAACACTCGCTACTCGTCCATTACTATCATAAGTAAAGGTGGTTTTTGCTCCCGTAGGATCGGTTAATTCTGTTAAGTTACCACGATTATCATACTTAAAGGTACTAATTTTACTACTAGCATCGGTGACAGTGGTTAACAGTCCCAAGGCGTCATATTGATATTCAGTAACATTGCCTTCTGTGTCTTCCCGTTTAGTGAGATTACCGTTATTATCATAGGTGTAATTGGTGACAAAACCTAAAGCAGTGGTTTCTGTGAGGATGTCGTTATTATCGTTATAGGTAAAGGTTTTCTTGTTACCTTCTCCATCGGTTTCTGTCAGCTTATTACCTCGATTATCATAGGTGTAACTGGTGATATTACCTTCAGGATCGGTTTCACTTAACAGGTTATTATCTTCATCGTAGGTGCGTAAAGTAATACCCCCTAATTGATCAACTTCTTGAATGACGTTACCTTGAGCATCAAAAACCCGGGTAATATTATTACCAAAAGGATCTCGGATGGTTTGACTATTAGTAGCATTATTAAAGGCGATATTTAATTCATTACCATTAGCGTCAATAATTTTGCTGATTTGTCCATTTTCGTCATACTCTGTACGAGTCGCACTGCGTCCCAAGGGATCAATAATTTCTGTTAAGAAGTGTTGACGATTGGGGTCATTATAAACTAGCTCAGTGGTGTTATTAGTGCGGTCAATCACCTCAATTAAATCACCGTTGCTATCATAACTATATTTAATAGATTTACCGTCAGGATCGATAATTTCAGTAATGCGACCTTGACCATCTCGAATAAAGTCAATTTCAGCACCTGTTGAGCTAACAATGCCATCATCAGAGAAGGTTAATTTATTGCCATTTCTGTCGGTGACATCAATTAAACCAAAATTCTGATCATAGTTATAAACCGTTCCATCTTTGGTGGTTAATTTGTATTGCGAGGGATTATAACCAAGAAAACTGAATAAAAATGCTCCTACAGTACCGTCACTACGAATAGTTAAAGGAGAGTTTTCTGTTTCTAGCTTATCAAATACCCCCGCATCGGGAGTAAAGCTAGGAGCATAAATTGCACCGAAGAAACTAGCAGAAACTGGTACGGGATTAAAAGTAAATCCAACGCGGCGACCATCGGGAGTATTTAAAGTTACTCTTGTCCCGACGGAGAAGGTATTAGAAGTTCCAAATAAATCGGAATTAGCCTCACTTAAATCTCGTCCATCAGGGGAAGACTCGACAATTTTGGCATCTTGTAATCCTAAATCCCAACCATAGCCAAAATCTCCTTGGCTTGCACTTTCTAAGCTATTATAACGACGGATAATTTCAATGGGAATACCAGTTAAAGGGATAGATAGGTCAGTATATTCTAGGGAAAAGTCACCAGGTTTATTTTGTCCTGTCACGTTTAAGATAACGCCTTGGACATTACCATTACCGCTAAAGTCAAAAGCGGTAATTTTTACTAGATAACTTCCATTTGCCAACAAACGAGGATCTAGGGTAGCTACCGGCTGATTAGTAATATTTTGAGTGCCTTTTGTCAATAAAGTGTAATCTGGATCATTTTCCCCGATATTGCTTAAATCAACTGCTTCAATCGGGGCAATTTCCACTCGATAAAATTCGAGGTTATCATCTGTGATGGTAGCAATAATATCTGTAGGTGACTTGATAATGCCTTGAGTGGCTTCTAAGTTAGTCTTGTTAATGTCAATAACAGGTGCTTCGGTATCACTGGGATCAAGTACCCGCACTTCAATTGTTTCTGTATCCTGATTACCGGCTGCATCGGTAGCAGTAGCAATAATTTGATAAACTCCTGCTTTTTGACCGACAAAAGTAGCAGTATTAATTTGTCCATTGGGACTATTAGGATTAAGAGTTAGCGGGGTTTTATTAGCCGTTACAGTGAGGGTTTTAACTTCGATATTATCCGTTGCTCGAACTTGAAAATTAACACTTTCGCCAATATTAATTAGGTTACTATTAAAGCCTAATTCCACTACCGGATTAGTAATATCATCATTGCTAAGGGTTAAATTATAGGTTTGAGTGGTGATTCCCCCGCGTCCATCGCTGACTTGAATCGTCACAGGATAAATACCTTGATTTTGGGATGCAGATTGCCAACGAATACGGCCAAATTGATCAATAGTTAAACCTTGAGGCGCTTGTAAGAGATTATAGGTTAAAGCGTCATTATCTGCATCTTTGGCAATAACATCATATTTGTAAGTAACTCCTAGTTGAGCTAATTCTAACGGCTGAGAATTAATAATCGGTGCTTGATTAGGGGTAACTCGGATATAGTAATTTTGATAGGCAATCCCACCATCTGCATCCGTCGCTGCGACTGTAACTTGAACATCACCGTTAGTTACTGCTTGAGTTTGCCAAGTAATTAAACCTGTATTTGTATTAATAGTCATCCCATTGGGTTTAACCGTTAAATTGTAGCTAATAGCGGTATTTTCAGGATCATTAGCCTCGACATCGTATTGATATAATCCCCCAGCACCAATGATAATTTTAGGTGTGCTGGTAATACTAGGTAAATTGTTGTCTAATGTGGCTAAAACTTGTAATTGATAGGATTGGGTATTAGTCCCACCAAAACCATCACTAACTTTTATTTCAACGGTTTGTTTTCCTAAGTTAGTAGGGGTATATGCTATTAAGCCAGTATTGGCATTAATGGTCATCCCTTCAGGGGGATTAATCAGGCTATAGGTCAGGGTATCATTATCAAAATCAGTGGCTCTTACTTCATAGCTATAGGTATTATTAATCAGAGCAACGGTGTTGGGAGAGGAGATAATTTGCGGTGGGGTGTTAATACCTTTAGTGTTCAGGAAAAATTCTTGAGTAGCAATGCCTCCTTTACCGTCAGACACTCGCAAAACTACTCGATTATTGCCGATTTGATTTTGTTTCGGTTGCCAAATTAAGATACCAGTTTCGGCATCAACTGCCATACCTTCAGGTTGATTGAGTAAGCTATAGGTTAACCTGTCATTATTAGCATCGGTAGCAGTAGCTCGATAGGTTAATAATTGTCCTATTTGGGCAGTTTTGGGTGCTGTGCTAGTGAATACGGGAGCTTGGTTAGGAATGGGTTGATCAATTTTTATGTTACCAAAGTTGATGTTGCTAACGGTTTCTCCTGCTTTGAGTTTTATAGTATGAAAATCGGGACTAACAACACTCCCAGGTAATCCCTGTACATTGATGACATCAAAACCTGGGCTTAGTCCATTATTATCAAGTCCAACAATTTTTATAGCTCGAACTGGTTGTGTAAAATTGATTGAAGCAAGATCAAAAATTGAAGTTGTTCCGCCATTTCCAATTCCAAGTAAAACGAAGTCTTCTAAGTTAGAACTAACGTAAACTTCTGCTTGTTCTCCAGCAAATCCGATTTCTGGAATAAAAATATCGTTACCTGGTTTATCAACAATAATTTCGTCAGTAAAACCAACAGTTACATAAGAGCCTGTAGGAAGTGATAATGCACCTAAAGTATCACTACCCAAAATAATATCAACACTGACTAAAACAGGCCCATTTCCATCATTATCTACGCCATAAGGTTCATCAAACGTACCTGCCCCACTGTTAAAGTAGTCAAGAATAATATCTGCAAAACCATCTCCTAGAGAATCTGTAGGTTGTCCACCAGGATAGGTTTGCTCATAATCTGTGGGTATAACTTCCTTGACAAAATAAGTACCTGCTTCTAACCCAGTGAATTTATACTGTCCAGTTTCATCTATATCAGGAGTCTTGGGATCATCTGTGGCTGTTATTTGAGAGGGTTCGTGAATATCAAAAACGCCGTTATTATTTAAGTCCAGATAAACTGTTACACCTGCTAATCCTGATTCGATAAAAGTTTCTTCTCCTTCTAAACTACCAAAAACTCCTAATAATTGATCGGTTGAGGTAAAAATTCGAGCATCGGGATCAATAATTTTCAGTTGAGTTAAAGATGCCCCACTTCCCACTCCAAAAGCAGATAAATTAAAGTTTTTAGCTTTTAGGCGTTCTACTTCGTCGGTAATTGAACCACCACCATTAGATTCTCCATCAGTTAAAAAGATGAGATTGCCATTACCTGTTTCTGTGCGGATAGTAGTAAATGTCTGTTCAACTTTTTGTAACGCAGCTTCTATATTAGTTCCCGTGAAATTACCTACTCCAAAAGCACCTGAAGTGATAGATTTTAAAATTTCTTCGACATCCACAATGCCATTATTGTTAAGATCGGCTGTGGGTGTTGTAGTAAGTTGAGTACCTGTGGTGACTAAATCCATGTCTGCATTAGCCGAAAAACCACTAAATACAATGATTGCTACATTTGCTTTTGTACCTAAACCTTGAGCAATCAACTGTTGATTAAGAGCTATAAATCCAGCAATTTCAGCATCTAAACGAGTATTCTGTAAACCATCATTGTTAACATCCCCTACCGATGTCCCGACAAAAGGATCGTCTGCACTACCTGACACATCTAAGACAAAAACCACATCAGGACTAGCACCTTGAACTAAAGATGTATCACGAAAACCATTACCATTAGCATCTTCCCATTTAACACCTTCAATTGTTCCTAATGGAGTATTACTTAAAGCAATAGTAAACTCTTCGGTATCCACACCCCCAAGATTATCCGTAACCTTAACAGAAACATTATAGTTACCAACAGTTTTACCTTCTGTATCCCAGATAATCTCTCCCGTTAAATTATCAATGCTCATTCCTTGAGGAGCATTAACTAAAGAATAGGTTAAAATATCTTTATCAGGATCGATCGCATTAACATCATAGGTATATTTTTGACTGGTACTAGCTTTTAAGATAGCATCGGAAATAATCACAGGAGCATAATTATCTGTTGCTTCTTCTAATACTGATAAAGTATAAATCTGAGTCGCAATACCCCCCTTACCATCATTAACTTGTAGGGTTATCTCGGTTGCTCCTGAGACGGTGGGAGTGAATGTAACAACACCAGTATTCTGATTGATTACCAAGCCATTAGGGGCATTGATGACAGAATAAGTTAAATTGTCATTATCAGCATCAGTCGCATCAGCATCATAACGATATTCACTGTTGAGATTACCATAAACAACAGGATTGGAAACGAATACTGGAGGGCGATTTAGTTGAGAATCAATAACGTTGGTTACTACCCCTAAATTATAAGTTTGGGTATCTTTTCCACCTTTCCCATCTTCCACGGAAATAGAGATGTTATAATTGCCGATTGTTGGGGATTTCCAACTTAAAATACCAGTGTTATTGTGGCTCTTCGGTAATTGTTATGCAAATAATTAACTTAAAATAAAATTCGATGAGAGTACCTACGCTCAAAAATAGCTGAAACCCATACAGGCAAAAATTTTAGGCACAAACAGGTTAAT
>NZ_SFBY01000048.1:0-4225 GCF_007095505.1 Microcystis sp. M_QC_C_20170808_M3Col | reverse complement strand
GCAAAACTTTCTTCATCTTCTACAGAACTTAAAATTATTTTTAATCGCTGTTCGGTTTTGGGTTGAACAGATAGGTGAAAATCTAACATTAGTTTACCTCATCAGCTAAATTACCAGAAGATTGATCGCCTACTTAATTTGCTCATTGATTAAGTTGAAAAGACCACGAATGAATTTGGCGGATATTGAGCGGCTACATAGCTCATAATATCATAAGTGGTTTCATGGTTTTGTCCTCTGAGAAAACTTAATTAAAATCAAACGTTTTTGTTAGCAGTTGGTTGTGTTGGTTTTTGTTCTTCAACTCAACCTATAATATCAGCGTACTGCTACGCAGTGCCTTCGGCATCGCACTATGATTATTTAAAAATTAAATGAATATCCTTGCAAGAGGACATTATTGGGGAAAATTAGCGATTTTTGTCATAAAAAAAGCCCTCGAAGCAATCTTATACTATATTTGCCCTTCGCAATGAGGATGAACTGATCTAAAATGGCGATGTAAATAATGCGAATCTACCTCACAATGGAACCGTTAACTCTACTTGCTAGTATTGCTACGATTGTGATAACCGGCGCGTTAGCTCGTGTGGGAGAAATTACCCTAGATGGAACTATCGAGCGATTTAGGCAGCTTATTGGCTCTAAATCACCGGAAACCCTGAAAAAACTCGAATCCGCCGCTATTGAACCCGATGCTTTACCCGAAGCGATTGAGGTCATGGCCACCCTTATCGAAGAAGATGAGGAAGTAAGGGCGATCGCAGAAGAGATCAAGCGAGAAAATGAGACGAAACCCTACATTATCAATCAAATGAAAAATGTCGGGATTGTCAATCGGGGAACGATTCACAATCCGGTTTTTAACTTCCACTGACAGAATTCGCCGGATGGGAAGCCGGTTAACCAAATTCCTGCGAAAGATATTCCTAATCGTGGTTCCCGTCATTTTGTGGGACGGGAAAAGGAATTAACCCAACTGAAGGCGATGCTAGATAGTGGGGAAAATGTCGCTATTTCTGCGATCGCTGGGATCGGGGGAGTGGGGAAAACGGAACTGGCTACCCAATACGCCCGACGGAATTGGGAGGAATACAAAGCTATCGCCTGGATTGTGGAAACTATTGGCGATATACGCCCGAATCTGTTTAGCTATTTCCTCAAACTAGGAATATCCGTCCCCGAACCGTTGGTCGGTCGTCCGGTTGGTGAACAGATCCAAGCTTGTTGGCGACAGTATCTCGCTGATGTGGCTGTCAAGGATGATGAAAAAATCTTGGTGGTTTTCGACGATATTTCTAATCTGGAAGCGGTAAAAGACGCAATCCCGCCTTTTTATCCCTTCCGAGTCCTGATTACCACGCGGATGCGGAATCTTGACCCCAATCTCGTCGCTACTCTCCCTCTCGATGTCCTGGAACCAGCCGCCGCCCTAGCCCTACTAAAAAGCCTTTTGGGAGAGAATGACCGCAGGATAGCAAATCAGACCAAAATTGCCGAAGAACTGTGTAAATGGCTCGAATACCTGCCTTTGGCGCTGGAATTGGTGGGGGCATACCTAGCCAACGATCCCGATCTCTCCCTCGCGGACTGTTTCGAGCAATTGCAACGGTTGGGACTGGATGACGACGCATTGCAGAGAAGTCAAATAACCTTAAATTCTGCCGAAAGAGGGGTTAAGGCGGCGTTTGATCTCACTTGGCAGAAATTAGCAGCCAATAGCCGAGAAACAGCCCTATTACTGTCCCTTTTCGCCTCGCGGGGGATTGTCTGGGAAGTGGTGGAAGTAATTACGATCGCCGAAGAGTTGAACGCAATCCGTACCCCCTTAGCTAAGACGAAAAAGGAACTCAATGAGGGCAAAAAGGAACTCTATCGCTATCATTTGCTAGGATTCTCCGAGGAAAAAGGCGTTTATAACATTCACTCGCTGATTCATCTGTTTTTTAAAGAACAACTGGCTGAACAAGAACGCTTCGACCTCCTACCAGTGGTGAGTAATCCCCTACTGGCGATCGCGCAAACCATCCCCCAAACTCCCACCCTAAAGGAAATTACCGCCGTTTCCCCCTTTATCCCCCATCTAGAAGCACTAGCTGAGGATTTAGCCCAATCTCCCGCAGGAAAATCCTTTCGACAAACCTACCTCCGACAAAGACAAGCCTCGATTCAGGACGAGGATATTTTTGGGATATTCACGAGTTTAGGCTTGTTTTACCACGGACAGGGTGATTATGGTTCGGCGGAACCTTGGTTAAAACAATGTGTCGAGGTCGTTAAAAGTCGTCTGGGCGAGCGCCATCCCCATGTAGTAGCCCAAAGTCTCCACAATCTAGCCGTTCTCTACAAATCCCAAGGAAAGTACAAATTAGCCGAACCCCTGATCGTGGAGGCTTTAGCCCTGAATAAAGAACTGCTGGGTGATCGCCATCCTGATGTAGCCGCAAATCTCCTGAATCTAGCCGTTCTCTACTACTTCCAAGAAAAGTACAAATTAGCCGAACCCCTGTTCGTGGAGGCTTTAGTCCTGAGTAAAGAACTGCTGGGCGAGCGCCATCTCCTTGTAGCCAGCAGTCTCGACAATCTAGCCAGTCTCTATAGTTCCCAAGGAAAGTACAAATTGGCTGAACCCCTGTACGAGGAGGCTTTAGCCTTGTTTAAAGAACTGCTGGGCGAGCGCCATCCTGATGTAGCCAGCAGTCTCGATCATCTAGCCAGTCTCTACAGTTTCCAAGGAAAGTACAAATTAGCCAAACCCTTGTGCGAAGAGGCTTTAGCCCTGAGAAAAGAACTGCTGGGTGATCGCCATCCCCATGTAGCCTCCAGTCTCGAAAATCTAGGCAATCTCTACAAATCCCAGGGAAAGTACAAATTAGCCGAACCCTTGTTAGTGGAAGCTTTAGTCCTGAGTAAAGAACTGCTGGGCGAGCGCCATCCCCATGTAGCCAGCAAGCTCGAAAATCTAGCCGAGACCTACTGCTCCCAAGGAAAGTACAAATTAGCCGAACCCCTGTACAAGGAGACATTATCCATCAGGGAAGAAAGATTAGGAATCGATCATCCCAGGACCATTTCGACCCGCCGGTCTTTAGCCATTGTTCAATTCTCTAAGTTTTTTGAGAGAGGGATAGGAAAATTAATAAACATTATTGTAACAATTCTCTTCCTACCGTTGTATCTGCTCTTGTTAGGATTGCAATGGCTGATGTTCCGACTACGACGGTAGGGAATTGACTCAAACGGTGGGTTACGACGGATTCTTAGATCCCCTTTACAGAACCGTAGGGCGCGTTAGCATCGCGTAACGCGCCACCCCAAAAATAACGCGCCACCTACCAATGCTAAAATGGTGGGTTACGACGGATTGTTAGATCCCCTTTACCGCCTAGATTGTTGCCGTCTAACCCACCCTACCGCTACCGCGAGACCTTTTCCCGAAAGCGTCAATCATCAATAATCGATGGAACCGACCGAAGAACAATTTTTAGTTTTTAACGCCCTCGAAACCCTAGCGATTGTCTTATATAGTTTCTATAATCCTAGTAGTGGGCTGTGGTATATCGAAACCCTAAGTCCTACTTTACCCACATCGGTGATTCTTCCTGACGGAGAAATTGTTCCTTTTGAATTCGTGCAAGACTATGACTAACGCCGAACAACTTCGACAACAAAAAGCTAGACGTTTACAACAACTCTCTAGACTCGCTCGCGAACGATACCTAGAATCCGGTGGCGACCCCTCCCGTTCCGCCAACGAACAACAGTTAACCAAAGCGGAACAAGAGGAATTTCAAAACCTACTTTCCCAAGTCTTTGATCCAGAATACATCCAGCGATACCAAGAAAAATAAACGAAAGAATCAACAGAATTTAATCCATTAACAACCCTCAATAAACCTCATCGTGAGTCCCAATATTGAGCAAAACAATCTCATCTTGAGTCGTCTGCTCGTTTTTTTGAATCGTAAAAATAATCCGACAATCATATCCACAAGAACAAGCCTTTAGTCCATCATGCTCACCCTTTAGGCGATGGGTCATCAAATTGGGCGCAAAGACATCCTCCCTCATTTGCAGTAACGTTTTTTCAACTTGTCGCTGTAATGCGGCGTTGTCAGACAGAAAGATGAATCAAGCAGAAACGCAGGGAATAGGAACATCCTTAAACTTGAGGTAATGAATAAGAAGCCGAATTGAGTGCTCTAACATTTCGACAGATTTTGAA
>NZ_SFBY01000479.1:0-17232 GCF_007095505.1 Microcystis sp. M_QC_C_20170808_M3Col | reverse complement strand
GGACTTTGTGTAAGACAGTACATGGTTTTTTAACCGTGGTATGCAACGGTGGTTGAAGCAGAAACTTAAATCGTGAGGTTTAGGAATCGCCGCACTTTTAGGGCGGCGAGGATGTCAATTGGTGTGTTCTTGAACCTGCCACCAATATTATAGCTTTGTCGGTGCAACCCTTAAACTGAAGCTGAAATCTTCCAAATCTACAAAACAAACTAATCACTGAAAACTCACATCTGATAACTGCTCACTGCTCACTGATTAAGCTGTAGCTTCTAAAAATACGCCTAAATTGCGGAATTTTTGATAACGAGATTCGCGCCGTTGTTGGGGTGTTAACAAAGATAAAGCCTCTAAATTTTCACTGATAGCGGCTTTTAAATTGGCTGCCGCTTTAATCGGATCAGCATGGGCCCCTCTGGAGGGTTCAAGAACGATCTGATCGATAATATTTAACTCTTTTAAATCTTTTGAGGTAATTTTGAGGGCAACTGCTGCTTTATCGGATTTTTTGGCATCTTTCCAGAGAATAGCGGCACAAGCTTCGGGAGTCGCCACGGTATAGACAGAATGCTCTAACATTAATAGGCGATCGCCGACCCCAATGCCCAAAGCACCGCCCGAACCACCTTCGCCAATAACAGTACAAATGATCGGTACATCTAAACGGAACATCTCCCGAAGATTATAGGCGATCGCTTCTCCTTGACCTAATTTTTCCGCTTCCACCCCCGCCCAGGCGCCGGGGGTGTCAATAAAGGTTAAAATTGGCTGATTAAACTGATGGGCGTGTTCCATTAAACGCATGGCTTTACGATAACCACCGGGGGCAGCCATGCCGAAATTTCTAGCCACATTATCCTTAGTATCCCGGCCTTTTTGATGCCCGATAATCACCACGGGACGACCGTTAAAACGGGCAACACCACCCACAAGAGCGGGATCGTCGTAACCACCGCGATCACCGTGTAACTCGAACCATTCATCGGTGATTGCTTGAATATAGTCTAGGGTACTGGGGCGCCGGGGATGACGGGCTAATTGTAGCCTTTGGGAAGGGGTGAGATTGCTAAAAATTTCACGACGTAATTGATTAGCTCGTTCGTCTAGTTGACTAATTTGTTCCGAGACATCTACGCTATTTTCTTGGGCTAATTCTTTAATCTGTTCGATGCGGGATTCTAATTCGTAGAGGGGTTTCTCAAAATCTAGGAGAAAAATCTTTTTCTCGGTAGTCTCGTTTTTAGTCATAGGTTAGTGGCTATAAATTTACTTTAAGCTAATCTTTTCTAGCTTACCGTTTTTCAGCGATCGATTATCGACAGCTTCGGGATTACCGGGGGATGATTAAGGTTATTGATCAAAATTGGTTAATTGTGGTATAATAATAGATCGTGCCTTTTTCACCCCAAGGAGGATTAGTTATGGCAGGAAGTGAACTAAAAGCGGATCTATGGGTTAACGAATATATTACCCCCTGGGACATTTATAGTCATGGGGTTTCCCGGATTTTAGCCTACAAAAAAACCGCTTTTCAGGAGATGTATATTGTTGAATCGGGGGCCTATGGAAAAGCCTTGGTACTGGATGGCAAATGGCAATCTTGTACGGGGGATGAATTTATTTATCATGAAGCATTAGTGCAACCGGCAATGATTGCCCACCAAGAACCAAAAACTGCTTTAATTCTGGGAGGTGGTGAAGGTGCGACAACCCGGGAATTATTGCGTTGGAAAACAATCGAAAAAGTGATGATGATCGATATCGATGGGGATGTGGTGGCAGCTTGTAAGGAACATCTTCCCGAAATGCACCAAGGCACTTTTGATGATCCTCGTTTTCAGTTAGTTGTCGCTGATGCTTTAGAAGTTTTAGACACCACTAACGATAAATGGGATATTATTATATCCGATCTGGTTGATCCCATCGAAGAGGGTCCTTCTTTCCCCCTATTCACGAAAGAATACTTTGAAAAACTACAAAGAGTTTTGGCAGCAAATGGCATTGTTGTTGTCCAATCTGGCCCGGTTTCTCCTCCTTCGGTGATGTATCATGCGCGTTTGGTGAATACTTTAAAAGCAGTTTTTCCCTACGTTCATTCCTATTGCGCTCCCACTCCTAGTTATGGTTCCCCTTGGGGTTTTACTCTCTGTGCTAATCATCCTTTAAATACTCGTCCCGATCCCGATGTGGTAGATGAATTAATCACCGATACAACTACGGGAGGATTACGTTTAATTGATGGCATGAGTTTACTAGGAATGTTACAAACTCCTCTCTATATTCGTCAAGCAATCGCACAAAATACGGAAGTTTATACCCTGGCAAAACCCCCGAAATTCTTCGGTCAAGGAGTAATCAGTGACCAGTAATCAGTAATCAGGAGTCGGTCGTCAGGAGTCGGGTGATAGGGTGATAGGGATTTAGGGGTTTAGGGAAATTTCAGCCAAATGCTCCACTTCCCCACTTCCCCACTTCCCCACTTCCCCACTTCCCCACTTCCCCACTTCCCCATCTCCCCATTTCCCCATTTCCCCATTTCATAATTTATAATTCATAATTCATAATTCATAATTCCCACACCCTACACCCCACACCCCACACCCTACACCCCACCGAAAAACTTTTTGCCGCAAACCCTAACTAGAAATCGATCGAGTCTTCATGATTAAGAATTGTTTGCAGAATTTCTAGGGGAACAGTAGCAAAGTATTGCTGGAGAAAGTTTTCTAGTGCCACCGCTTCTAGAAATTGCTCAATCTTATTAATTTTTGCCTCATGATTGACTAATTCAAAGGATAAATTTTCTTGATTTTTATTGACTTTAAAGCCATTTTCTGCTAAGGCAATTAATCCTAATTCTAGGGTATGATAACTGAGGTTTAAGCGGTTTTGTAATTGTTGACGGGAAATACTGGTTTTAGTTCTAGCTAAATATTTCCCGATCCCGACAAGGTTTATCCATGTGCTGTGAGCGGATTTTTTCAAAGGACTACCATAGGCAAGAACTAACTTTTTATCCCGTAAAATTGCCTGTTGATATTCCCGGGAAAGTTTTGTCCAATCCCGGGGACATTCCCAGAGAAAAAGGGGATTTAATTGGCTAACTTCTCGATTAATTTCTCGATGGCGATTGTCGATTAAAAAATCTTTTTTATTGCTATAGGTTAGGGATTCTTGTTGATAGGGATGCAAGGCAATTAAGCGAACTTCATAGCGATTTTTGTAGGTATTAAAATCCAATTCAACTACGGCATCATAACGGGTATCGGCAGCAATTTCGTCTTTGTGATGACCCCACCACATACCGGGGAATCCCTGCTCGATTGAACTATCCCAGATCTCAAAAGTTGTCCGGGGATAAGCGATTTTTCTGCCCTTAAAATCTTGAAGATTTTTATGCCAAAGATTGTGAAAATAACAATTTTGAATTAATAACTTCGGTGTGGGATTACCCATCCCGCAGGGTTCCAGTAATTTTAATTCTCGAAATAGACTTTTTCCCAATTGGGAAACCGTCACCACTGCATCCACTTCTATCTCAGGAGAAAGGGAAGTTAAATCAATTCCTGTGCGTCGCAATTGTTGATTAATTCCCTCAATAAATAGGGGTAAATTTTCTATAGTTAAACTTAAACCTGCGGCCAAAGGATGACCACCAAAACGATGTAAAAGATGGGATTGAGAGGATACTAATTGATAGAGATCGATCTCGCGAATTGACCTAGCGGAACCCTTAGCAAAAGGTGGTTCACTGGTACTTAATAAAATTGTCGGTCGTTGGTATTCTTGGGCAATTTGTCCCGCAACTAATCCTAAAATTCCCGCCATCCATTGGGGATCATCTAAAATAATTACATTAGTGGTAGAAAGATCAATTCTTTCTAGTTTTTTCTGAACTTGTTTAATAATATCCCGTTGGATTTCTTGGCGACGAATATTGGCCAATTCCGCTTGTTCAGCTAATTCGTGACAACGTTTTTCATCTTCACTGGTAAGTAATTCCACACAAAATCTAGCATCGCCATAAATGCGACTGACGGCATTAATGCGCGGTCCAATACCGAAGGATATATCCATCGGTCTATCTCCGGTTTTGTTACATAAATCGAGTAATTTTTTAACTCCCAAACGCTGAGTATTTTGCAGTTTTTGAAGACCTTTTTGGGCTAAATAACGACATTCTCCCGTCAATTTGACTAAATCGGCAATTAAACCAATCGCAACTAAATCGAGTAAATTTTCTAGGGGTTTTCTGGGAATATCTGCCAGGGTTAAATACATCGCTTCCACTAATTTATAAGCAACGGCAACCCCAGAAAGATGATAGAAAGGATGGGTTTCCACAAAGTAGCGGGGATTAATCAGGGCAATCACCTCGGGGCGCTCGTCGGGTAGGGTATGATGATCGGTGATGATAATATCGATGCCTAGACTGTTTGCATAGTCAATTTCAGCGATATTCGTGCTTCCTGTGTCACAGGTGACGATTAAACGGGTTCCTTGATGCGCTAGTTTCTCGATACCGGGACAATTAAGGCCGTGGGATTCTTTTTGGCGATCGGGTATGTAATAATCTAACTGTTGATAGGGTGGGAAAAACTGCCCTAATCCTTCCCAGAGGACACTGGTAGCGGTGACACCATCGGCATCGAAATCACCCCAAATAGTCACTTTTTCGCCTTTATTTAGGGCTTTTTCCAGTCTTTTGACGGCGAAGTTCATTTCTTGCCCAAAATCAAAGGGAGTTTTTGACTGATAAGCTTTCTCATCCAGAAACGTCCCCAGAGTCGCCATATCCCGGACACCGCGATGCCATAATATTTGTGCTACGACGCTGCCATCCGACTCTGGGGTATAGTATTGGACTATTTTTAAAAACTCTTGGGGAAGAGCTACCGATGGGGGAATTTGCCAGTTAGACACGGGATATCAGGGAAAAGTAAAAAGTAAAAAAGGTGGCAGTCAATTTAGCCACCACTAACGGGGGGAATCAAAACTATCTCATCGCCATTTTTGAGGATTTTCTCTCCCGAAACAAACTGAAGATTGACTCCAAAACGAGTAACATCGCGCCATCTTTCTAATTGAGGATAGGGGGCTATAATATAGTTTAACACTTCTGTAACGGAAGTGTGGGCAGGAAATTCGAGGTTTAATTGTGAAGTTTGATAGACTTCTTGATAAATAGCAAATAGTTTCACTGTGATCGTAATCTTTTCCATCTTTACATCAATATTTTTCCTAGGATAATAACATCAATTGGGAACCCTGTTCGGTTTTGCGGACTTCGATGCGATGTTGAAAAGCTTCTTTAAATTGGGGCATATGGGTGACAGTCAAAATACAGGCAAAATCGGCGGATATAGCGTTAATTGCCGCAATTAAGCGCTCGCATCCTTCCGCATCCTGAGTTCCGAATCCTTCGTCAACAATGAGCATTTGTAGGGCTGTTCCGGCTCTTTGTGCCAATAATCTCGCTAAAGCTAATCGAATCGAGAAATTAATCCGAAAAGCTTCCCCTCCTGAATAGGTTTCGTAGGGACGAGATCCCCTGGTATCGCCAATAATAATATCTAAAGTATCGATTAACTTTTGTCGCTGTTTCTTCGTACCTTTACCGCTTTTTTGGGTTAAAAACTGCACATGAAATTGATTACCAGTTAAGCGAGCTAAGATATAATTAGTTTGTGCTTCCAACTCCGGTAAAACATTCTCAATCATCAGAGTTTGTAAACCATTTTTACCGAAAGCTATGGCTAACTCTTTATAAACTGTATATTGTTTTTTAACTTTAGCTAAATCGCCCTCTTTTTCTGTCAGTTGTTTACCTAAAGTTTCTAGTTGATGTAATTTCTCCTCAACCCGACCTTTTTGGGAGAGCAATCCATCAATTATCTGTCTTCGCTGTTGAATATTGGTCGATAATGCGGCTATTTCTTGGCGATAGTCAGTCAAAGTACCAATCTTTTGACTAATATTTGCTAACTCCTGATTCAGCTTCTGGCGATCCTGATTTCGCAGCTGTAATCTTTGCTCAATGTCAGCGATTTTAGCGGCTATTTCTGGATAATTTTTTTCTGCTTGTTGCCAGTCTTGATACTGTAATCTTACCCCCTGTAATTGTCGGATCAGATTTTGAATATTCTGATGTTCACTGCGATCATAATTTAAGTTTTGAATAAACTTTTCTAAGCTTTTAATTTCCTGTTTAAGTGGGGAATTTTGACATAGTTCTTGCTTCTCTTGTTCTAGTCTAGCTAATTGATTAATTAAATTAGGTTTTTCGGCCTTGATATTAGCTAAACGACGGTTTGATTGCTTAAGTTCTGATTCTTGAATTTCTGCCCAACGCCATCTTTTTTCTTCTCCTCTGACTAAAGCATGACTTTGTTCATCATAGTTTAAAAAGGCGATTTCTTGATTGACAATTTGTAATTCTTGCTGGAATTCTAGGGCATAATTGCCACTGCTTAAAAGTGCTTCTAACTCGACAAGTATCTCCTCGGTTTTCTCTAGTTCTATTTCCTTTTCTTCAATAGTTTCTAACTTGACTTCCAACTGCACATATTTTTGTTGTAGATTCGATCTTGCCGGCAATTCTTGTTTAATTTGGGCTAATTCCTCCCCTAAACGTTTTAAATCTCGATCGCAGTCTGCCATCCGTTCCTGTAGGGACCAGATTTGCTCTTGAATTTGTTCTTGATGTTGATGGGTTTTCCTGATTACTTGATGACGGTGATGACTGTCTAAATTCTGTTCACACAGAGGACAAACCGAATCGGGAATATTTAATTTTTCCAATTTATCACTTAACTCTAAAAGTTGTTCTTCATATCTTTTCTGTTGCTCCAATAAACTTTTTTTATCCACTTGTTTAAGAGTTTCCTTTTCTTCAACTCGTTCACAATAGGTTTGTTTTTTATCTAGTTCCTTAATTCGTTTGGCTAAATTGAGAGCTTCCTCTCTTAGTAGAGGAATACGATCGATTTCTGTCTCTAATTGTTGCCGATTTTTTTGCAATTGTTCCCAACGAGCATTGATCTTAGCTTTTTCCCGTTCCAACTGCATATTTAAATCAGCTTTTCGGCTATTTAAAGGAGCATATTTTAAAGCTAATCTATCCAATTCCTGAAGACGTTGACGATGATAATTTAACTTCTCTAATCCTGCTTGAATATCCCCCGCTTGCTCGATAATTTTTTGAGTTTCTTGTTCCTGTCTTCGCAATTCTTCTAAACGAGCGCTCGTTTGTTGGATGGGAAGGGTAAATTCGTTAATTTTTTGCTGTAATTTCTGTTCTAATTGTTGTTTATCATACTGGGCCTGTTGCCAAGCTTGCAATTGACTTGACAAACTTGCCTCTTTCTGGTCTAAATTACTTAGGCGCTCGTGTGCAGTAATAATGTCATTTTTGCGATGAAGAATAGTCCTTATTTGATTTAATTGATTGTCTAGACTAACTTTTTCCCGGTCTAATCTCTCGATTTCTGCTAATAAAGCTCGCTCCTGTTCTCTTTGCCACTGTAGCTGTTTTTCCCAATTCTGACGCTGATTTTCTTCCCCCTGTAGTTGCTGTAAACGCCGATTATTTACCTCTTGTTCTTGATTAATTTGGTTAATTTGGCTGCTTAATTCTTGCAGGTGTTCCTGATAAGAATTTTTCTCCTGAAGACGGAGTTTGATAGTTTCTACTTGCTGCTCGATCTGGAGGGACTGTCCATCAAATTGTTTCGATATATCCTTGGCTTTATTTGCTAAAATTTCATAGCGATCGAGTTGCAATAATTCTGCTAAAATCTGTTTACGACCACTGGGAGGCTGTTTCATAAACTCGTCCGCTTGTCCCTGCCGTAAATAAGCAGAATTAATGAAAGTTTTATGGTCTATTTTTAGATAAGTATTAATCTGTGCTTGGGTATCTTTAATACTTTTACCCGATAAAGGACGAAAACTCTGATCATTAATCACCTGAAAATCTAAACTAGAAGCTTTCCCTCCCCGGTGACGACTACGGATAATTTTATAGATTTCTCCCCCATAACTAAACTCGAAATCTACCCGCGCATAATCGCTGCCCGCATGAATCACATCATCAGCAATCGAGGTGCGACTTTCTCCCCAAATTGCCCAAGTAATTGCTTCGAGTAAAGAGGATTTTCCCGCACCATTGGCACCACAAATACAGGCAGTATGTAATCCGCGAAAATCTAGCACTGCCTCGCGATAACTGAGAAAATTTTTCAGGGTTAATTGTAGGGGAATCATAAGCTGGGGAGTGGGGAAGTGAGGGAGTGGGGGAGAAAGCAGTATAGGTTAGAAATTCATCAGAGGATAAAAAACTGGGGAAAAGATAGCTTCAGCGCAATACATCTGGGTGAATCTATTCGGTATCAATAACCTCCTCCTGCAATAACCTCTGATCAAAGCTTAACTGAAATCAAGCCTGGGACAAATGCGCTTTTTTTTGTTTCCCAGAATTTTCCTCACCATCATTACAACCTAGGCACTGTTCACAGATAACCGCCAGGAGTCGCCCGATTTGCTAATCTAAAGGAAAGATAACCGATTCTTAAAACCAAATCTATGAACATTCCCGAAATTAGCGTCCATGAACTCGCTCTCCGTTTAGCCGATCATGATCCTAATTTACAACTTATTGATGTGCGCGAACCAGAGGAAGTTGCGATCGCATCTCTAGCCAGTTTTACCATTTTACCCTTGAGTCAATACCGAGAATGGTCGCCCACTATTGCCACCCAATTCAACCCCCAAGCAGAAACCCTCGTTATCTGTCACCATGGCATGAGATCCCTGCAAATGTGCCAATGGCTACAAAGTCAGGGTTTTACTAATGTTAAAAATATTAACGGTGGCATCGATGCTTATTCCCTCCTCGTCGATCCTAATATTCCCCGTTACTAATTTTGATCGCCCCCATCGGGAAAAGAGAGAGGTCAACTATCCCCTTTCTCCCCATTGAATACTGATAACTGATAACTGAATAAGCGTTATACTGTCTAAAAAAATGTTATAAATCTTTTGTTAAGATTATTCCCCTATGTCCGCTAGAACCCATCTCAGCGATCGCTATCAACATATCTTAAAGGCGACAATCCAACATTATATCGCCACGGCCGAACCAGTTGGCTCGAAAACTCTAATCGAGGAGTACAAATTTACTGTTAGTTCCGCCACTATTCGCAATGCTCTCGGTAAACTGGAAAAAGAAGGCCTACTCTATCAACCCCACACTTCCTCCGGACGCATTCCCTCCGATTGGGGTTATCGTCTCTACGTCGATGAGTTAATGACTCCCGATGACCGTATCGGCGAAAAAATCGGCTATTATCTGCATCAAAACGCTAAATCTCCCGCTTGGAGTCTCGAAAGTCTGCTGCAACGGGCCACCCAATTTTTAGCCGGTTTAAGCGGTTATATCGCTATCGTTACCCTCCCCCACACCCTCACCAATACCCTGCGTCATCTGCAATTAATCCCCGTCTCAGCCAGGCAGATTATGTTAATTATTGTTACAGATAGTTTACAAACACGCTCGGTTATGATCGAGATTCCCGAGTCTATGGAAACGGACAAGGAGGATGGATTAGCAGAAGAATTACAAATCCTCTCTAATTTTCTGGGGGAAAAATTAAAAGGTTATTGCTTGGCAGATTTAATTAACCTCGATTGGCAGCAAATCGAGCGAGAATTTGCCCGTTATACCCATTTTCTCCAACAATTAAGCCAAGAAATCAGCGCTAGTCTCCAATCCACTGCCAACCCAGAGATTATCGTCCATGGTGTCGCTGAAGTCATTCGACAGCCAGAATTCGCCCAATGGCAACAAGTACAAATGTTACTGCACCTATTGGAAGCAGAACAGGATCGCCTTTTACCCCTGATTTTACAAAGACCAGAACCAGAAAAATCAGCTAAAAAAGTCAAAATCACCATTGGTTCCGAAAATCCTCTGGAATCCATGCGCCCTTGTACTCTTATCTCCGCTTTTTATAAACAGGGAGATACTCCCGTCGGTAGTGTTGGCATTATCGGACCGACGCGAATGTTATACGAAAATACTATTCCCCTAGTGGAATCCACCGCTAACTATCTCAGCGAGGCTATAAGTAAGTAGATATCGCCCGCAAAGGTTCGGGAATAGGACAATCGACAGTAAACTCTAAAATTGTCTCACCATCGCCCAAATAGCCAGAATTGGCAAAACAGAGCAACATCCGCACCAGCGCCACCCACACCTCCCCATCGAACTCCCAATCCTGTCCCCGACGCGCCCCACAGGCGATCGATTTTAGCGCCCAAAAATAACTATTTCTCACCACTGAACCGCCTTTTTTGTAAACCGGCACATCCTCATGGTGAATATAAAGAATATCATCTTTAGCGATCGCTCTCATTGGTGGCTAGGAAGGTTGCGGGAATTTTCAGCTGACTGTCCTAGATAGGGTCTGCTGAAAAAGTTTTTCGGTGGGGGTTGGGGGTTGGGGGTTGGGGTGTAGGGTTTTACCGATTTTCAGGTGGTCAATTACCTAATTTTCAGGGAAAAAGTCCCTGAATTTTCCCCCCAATCACTCCAAGGGCCGGCACTTTTTGAGGGAAAAAAAGTCTAAAAACCTTGTTGGATAAGGTTTTTAGATTTATTCAGCAGACCCTAGATAATAACATCTTTAGCGATCGCTTGGGTCGCGCCAGAAAACCCACTATAACATTTTTCTTTCTTTCTCACAAATATGAAGTATAATGTCATCGATAGCTAAACCGCACAAAAAATGAAATCCTATCCGGTAGAGTTCCGTCAGAAAATCCTCGACTGTTATTATAACGAACCCATCTCTCAAAGACAATTAGCGAAAAGATTCTGCGTCACCCTAAGTTTCGTACAAAAGCTTTTGAAGCAATATCGAGAAACGGGAGATGTTCGACCGAAGACTTATCGATGTGGACGTCATTTAAAACTCACGCCAGAACAAATGATCGTCCTCGGTAAGTTAATTGAGGAAAATAATGACGCAACTCTGGCTGAACTATCGAAACTATTCCTGGAAAGAACTGGTATAGTTTTAAGTGTGGCGACAGTGGGCAGAATAGCCGAACGCTTGAGAATAACCCGCAAAAAAAACTCTACACCCACCCGCAAAAGAGACAGAAAGAGTACAAAAACTTAGACAAGAATACAAAGGATAAAGTTCGGGATGTAGGCGATAACCGTCCCATTAATTTTAGTGAAGACATCAATAAAGCTCTGGAAGAAAAAGGAGCCAAACTAATTTATTTAGGGTTTGCGGCAAAAAGTTTTTACTGGAGGCAGGGTGTAGAATAAGATTTCCCGGAAGCAATCTTTTTAATGTCTCATCGCTTCTATTATTTTCATGGTTTCGACGCTGACAGTACAGACTCTTTGTAATAAGTCAATTACTGTTTCTTTATAATCGGCGAAGCGGTAGGTATTGAATCTTTCGGCGATGGTTTGATCTTTGGGTTTCTTTTCCTTATATTGATCTAAAATCCATTCTAAGGCTGAACGATTACCGAGTTTATATTCCCAGGCAATTTTGGGAATATCTTGTAGGAAAGTGATATCGTCGAGGTTGATAGAATTTTTTTCTCGGTCAGCTTTTAGTTTAGTTTTTGGTTTGAGATTATTATTAGTATCAATACGAGTAAGTGGGTAGGGTTCAACGGTTTCATAGTTGATATGTAATTCCATTAGTTTGCTTCCCCATTCTACCCATTGATAAAAGTTATCATAGAAGGGAAGCCGGGGAAATTCTCGCTTCAGGTTTAATTCGTATTTACTGCGATATTCCGGGTGGTGAAGGACTGCATAAGTGTAGTGGAAGATATCGAGTTTGGTGAGGTTTTTATCGTTGTAATGTTTTTGGAATTGCTGCAATCCCCAATCGGTGATATTATCGATACGGTTTCCTTCTTTGTCGTAGCGATAAAGAGGGAGACATTGAGTTTTTTCAAGAAAATCATAATTAGCAGAATCATTAGATGCAAACACTTGGAAAGGTTTAGAAAGCGGAGTACCTGAAAAATAAATAACACTATTACTATAATCAAATTCTTTCCCAAACAATTCTGCATGATAGTTAGTTAGAACATCATTGAGTATAAAATCGCTGTAAAATAATTGCTTTATAAAAGGACGAAAGAGAGAAAATATAATTTTTGCCCTATCAAAAGTAATGCTATGTCTAGCAATTAAGTGCTTCTTTAAGTCCCTACTCCATTTAATATTAAGATTTACCATTTCATCAATATTTACATTGGAAGATAACGACATTTCTGCGTATTTAAAAACATCTGAATTATAAATATCGATAAAATAACTTATCTTGCTCTCAAGTTGCTGTGAATTGAAATCATATACCCATTCATCTCTATTACTCTTTATTCCATTTGTGTACAACTTAAAGATTGCTACCTCATCAATTTGATTTTTAGATAGCTTAGTATTTTTGTCAACTACAGGTATTAAGCCATTAAAATCATTATCTGATTGTTCAATCCAATTATGTTTTTTGTCTGGTATGATATGCTCAAAGTGAATATCTTTGAAATCATTGACTTGCAGATAATTAAGTTTATTTTGTCGCAATTCATGAACATCAAAAGGATTCGCATAAAAAAGCTTATTTCGAGTATTATGATTGTCTTTAATTAAAAAACTTATCACAATACCTGTCATAGCAGCAGCACCAAAAATTGTGTGTTTTTCACCAATGAAAACACCATCTCTGCCAGAAATTTTTCTGACATTGCCTCCTAAATCTATAAAATAAGCATAGGCGAATTCACTTTCAATACATTTTCTAAATCCATCAAAAGAGCGACCATCCAAGAAAGAAGAATTAGTAATAAAAGCTATTATACCATTTTCACCTAACCTATCTGTAGCCCAACGAAAGAAGCGAGAATACATATCATATAGCTTTGTCTTCTGCGCTGTACTTTCTTCAATATAGGTATCCTTAATACGCTTATCTATCGCCGGATACTTCCGATTCTTATTATTATCATTCTCATTTTGTTGATTTGCATTATAAGGAGGATTACCAATAATTACAGAAATATTGCGGTCATTTTGATTTTGAATGCGTTGGGTATTCTCCACCGACATAGCAAACAAATCCATCTGCTTGAGATGAAAAGCAGCATGATCCAGGGTATCCACAAAACAGATATGCTCAAACTCTTCATACTCACCCATCTTCTGCTTATAGGTGAACTCAATATTCAAATTAGCAATATAATAAGGCAGAATTGCCACCTCATTACAGTGCATCTCATGCTTATACTTGTACCGTAACTTATCCTTCGGTAAATACTCAATCAACTCCGTCACAAAAGTTCCTGTCCCCGTCGCCGGATCTAAAATTTCTACACCCGAATCCGCCAACAACTTACCAAAATGTTTATGAACTAAATAATCGACACTTTCAATCATAAAACGGACAATTTCATTGGGTGTATAGACAATTCCCAACCGGTCCGCCGCTTTCGGATTGTACGCTTTATAAAAATTCTCATAAATCGCCTTGAGAAACTTCTGCTTCTCGTGGTGATTGTAAATATTCGCCGCTGTCCGCCGAATTACTGCATAATAACGTTCAATTGTTCCTAAAGTATTGCGCTTTGTATTACCGGTAAAAAAAGTTTCAATCACTCCCTGCAATTCCCTAGCGATATTATTTTCCCGGTGAAACTGGGACTCATTAAAAATATTGATAAAAATATCCTCTGTCAGAATATGCTGAATAATCATCTCTCGCACATCTTCTAGGCTAATTTCTGGATTGATTGACTTGCGACAAATCTCTAAAAAATTGTCCCGCGCTGTCACAAAATTCCGATTCGTCTCCGACTGCAACGCAATTAAACCCCGCAACGCTTCCAAAATTGTTGGTAAATCTTCCTTAAAACTAGCAATCGCCTCTCGAAAATCCTCAACTTCCGGACGTACATAATTAATAAAAGCATTAATAATCCCATCCAAAGCCTCATCATCGCGCATCGAGACGCGCAGTCTTTCCTCTCCTCCTTGAATTAAAACCGCCGTCTGGGAATCTTCAAATAAAATATTGTCATTGGGGTAGCCTTTCGCCAACTTCTTCTCAATTTCTTCGTCTAAATTATCATATTGGTCCTTACTTTCCCAATATCCCCAATCTAACCGTAAAGCATCCTTTACCGTCCCATCAGGATAGACAACTTTTCCCGACTTGGTGCGATAATCCAACTCCGGAATTAACAAAAAATCCCGCGCCTTGCAATAGTCATTCAACAAATTCTGAAAAGCGACTCTAATCGAAGTTTCCTTGCGACTTCCGCCATATTGAACAATCTTTTCAACTTCCGCCTGATATTGGCTGATTAATAATCTAGACATTGGCTTATTTGATGGCGAAAAAGATACTGTTTTTTGAGTAAAAAATTCATCACCTAACGGCGGAATATCAGAATAATCGATATTCTCATCCGTCATCGCATCAATTCTCTTCAAGTCGCTTTTGATAGATTTTTTGCTCACGATTGTTTGCCTTTCTCATTGAGATTATACGAATTTTATTAGAGCGAGGAGTATGGACGATTAAGACAACTCGACCTTTTAATTGGCCAAGGGTAATATATCTTATCTCACCATAAGTAGTTCTAATTAAATAGAAGATAGATTTTGGACTCTCTTATTCTTTGTGTGATAAGTTTAACCCATATAAGAGCGATCGATCTTTGTGTCCTTTATGTCTTCGTGGTTAGTTCCACTCCCTCGCCGGCAGGACTATATCTTAGAATACATTTTACCCAGCAAACTCAAGAGAGCCGATTTTGCCTCTCCCCTTGATTGTCTTTAATCGGGATGACAGGATTCGAACCTGCGGCCCCTTCGTCCCGAACGAAGTGCGCTACCAAGCTGCGCTACATCCCGAAAATTTTCAGCTAAATTATCATAGCATATTCTGCCTTGAGTGGGTCGAGACTTGCTAGGATATTACAGATATAGGCAAAAATTATCGGAGTAGTTCAGGCGTGACGGTCAAACCAGAGTGGTTACGGGTAAAAGCACCGCAATGGCAACGAGTCGGCAGTGTTAAGGAGGTTTTACGCGATTTAGGCTTAAATACCGTTTGTGAGGAGGCTTCCTGCCCCAATATCGGCGAATGTTTCCACGCGGGGACGGCTACTTTTTTAATTATGGGTCCTGCTTGCACTCGCGCCTGTCCTTACTGTGATATCGATTTTGAGAAAAAACCGCAACCTTTAGACTCCACGGAACCCCAGCGACTAGCGGCAGCCGTGCAACGTCTTGATCTTAATCATGTAGTGATCACTTCTGTCAATCGCGATGATTTGGCTGATGGTGGCGCTAGTCAATTTGTCCGTTGTATCGAGGAAATTCGCCGCATTTCCCCAAAAACCACTATCGAAGTGTTGATTCCCGACCTTTGTGGCAATTGGCAGGCTTTAGCTTCAATTCTTGCCGCTAAACCTGAAGTTTTAAACCACAATACCGAAACCGTTCCCCGTCTCTATCGTCGCGTGCGTCCCCAGGGTGATTACCAGCGTTCTCTAGAATTATTGCAGCGCGCCCGCGCCATTGTTCCCGCTACCTACACAAAATCGGGCATTATGGTGGGATTGGGGGAAACCGACGAGGAAGTGCGCCAAGTGATGGGCGATTTACGGGCCGTCGATTGTGATATTCTCACCATCGGGCAGTATCTGCAACCATCGCCAAAACATCTCGGTGTACAGGAATTTGTCACCCCCGAACAGTTCAACCTTTGGCGCGAATACGGGGAGTCTCTGGGATTTTTACAAATTGTTGCGAGTCCCTTGACAAGAAGCTCTTATCATGCTGAACAAGTCAGAGCCTTAATGAATTTGTATCCGCGAGAGTCTTGAGATGGGGCAGTAATTGCTGAAAAGCTCGTCCTCGGTGGCTAATTTTTCTTTTTAATTCGGGCAACATTTCCGCAAAGGTTAAAGCGTATTCGGGGACATAAAAAATCGGATCGTAACCAAAACCACCTTCACCCCTAGGACTGGTGAGAATTTCTCCCGTGCAGATTCCTGTGGCGCTCAAGGCAATCTCACCATCGGGACGGGCGATCGCAATTACACAGACAAAACGGGCCGAGCGATCCTGATTATCTCCTAATTCTCTGACTAAGCGCTCGATTCTTTCTCGATCATTTTGACCGTAGCGGGCCGAGTAAATCCCCGGTGCATTTCCTAACCCAGTTACTTCCAATCCCGAATCATCAGCGATCGACCATTCTCCCAATGTTAGGGCAATTTGAGCAGCTTTTAAATAGGCATTTTCAGCAAAAGTCGCCCCTGTTTCCTCTATTTCTAAATAATCGGGTTTTAACTGCAATTCTAGGTCGATATCAGTTAAGTATTCGCCTATCTCTGCTAATTTACCCGGGTTACTCGTGGCTAGAATTAATTTTTTCATCGAAAATAATCGGTTGGAAACCCCGGCCTAAAAGGACGGCTTGACGTTGAGAATATTTCACTATACACTAAATATACAGTGAATACTTTTAACTCCCTGACTGCTTTGGATCGGACGGACATTTCCCCCTGATTATTGCGAGGATTAAAGTTAAGGATGGGTTCCTTAAAATTCCCATTGACTGAAAGACTCAAAGACAAACATATCAAGGAAGTACGAATACATCCAAAATACTCGGCTCGCTGGTTTGACAGCAATTGTCTTTGTCACTAACCCCGCCCTAAAAGCGACGGGGCTTGCCTAGACCAATTTAGGCGACGCAAGTAGAGACTACCGCATCGAGACACAATCTGGCACAGACTTCCGAATGCTTCCCTAGTTCGGATTCCCTCTAAGCTTTATTGGTAAAGCGTTGTTAGACAAGACATCTTGATTGTGTTGCGGAAAGGGACTTTAACTTGACTCTTAAGGATTATCTCCATGGAAAGAGTTCCTGTTATCTCAAAAGACGGAAAACCGTTGATGCCCACCAAACCCAGTCGGGCCAGACGGTGGATTAAGGAAGGAAAAGCTATCGGTAAATTCAACGATTTAGATATTTTCTATGTCCAGCTAACCACTGAATCCTCTAACAACAAAACCCAACCGATTGCCATTGGTATTGACCCGGGTAAATTATTCTCTGGAATTGGCGTTCAATCCTCTCTTTTTACTCTTTGGAAAGCTCACTTAGAACTTCCTTTTAAACGAGT